>CANHUF010000015.1 GCA_947463715.1 Sphingobacteriales bacterium | reverse complement strand
GAGTTTCAGGCATACATAACTTTTGGTAAAATGAAAGCCGAGGGATTGATTACTGACCCCCGGTCCATTTTGATTACAACATATGCACTTTGCGGTTTTGCCAACATAGCTTCCATTGGTATACAGATTGGCGGAATAAGTCAGCTTGCCCCCTCTCAAAGGAAAAACCTTACCGAGCTTGGCTTTAAAGCGCTTATTGGCGGTACCATAGCCTGCCTGATGTGTGCCTGCATCGCAGGAGCATTGGGGTAAGTGATTTAAAACAATTTTTACACTTTAGTGCGTACCTTTGTCTGTGGTTCATATTAAACAACGAACCCCAATAATATCAGATTAAATGTTTATTTGATTGTTCTGATTTTTTTGCTTTCATCTGCCTCGGTGAAAGCACAGATAATTTATTACAGTAATGCCGGAAAACTACAAGCTGTAACAGGGAATTTACATAAATGGAAACCAGACAGCACAGACCCTAAGCTACTGATAAAAACAAGAGACCAAAAGGGAATCATCAAGAAACAGGATTTACCTACTGTTCCCATAACCAGGTACCGTAAAAAACCCGTTCTAGAAGATACCAGCTGGCAAAAAAAACTCAGAAGACCACAAAAGTCAGATCAGGAATTTGAAAAAAATCAGATAAATGATGAAGTGACTGCCGAAATAGTATCACCCCAAAATGACAGGCAACAAACTGTTATTTCAGGCATGGGATACAGTCAAATCAATCCAGCCGACCCATCAATAGCAGTAGGCCCAAGTCACATTATTCAGATGATTAACGGAAACAACGGCAGCGCCTTATTCAAAATCATGGATAAAAAAGGTGAAACGTTACTCAGACCTGCTTATCTCGATCAACTCCCTGGATCCAGCCATAACGGAAGCGGGGATGGAGTCACGTGGTATGATCAATTCAGTCAGCGGTATATCATGACAGAATTCGGTGATACATCTGCAACCGGTACAGACATCAATAGTCTGATTATTGCAGTTTCAGCAAGTCCTGACCCACTTGGATCCTGGTATATCTATGAATTTTACACAAATGGTTTCTTTCCAGACTATCCCAAATATGGCAATTATCCTGATGTGTGGTTTGCTGCAACAAGAGATTTCATAAATGAATATGAAGGCTCAGGGCTTTGGGCATTTGATAAAAAAGCCATGTTAACTGGCAAATCGGAGGTTTCTATCTTGACAGCAAGAGTTACAGATCCTGACAATAAATACAATTCATTGACACCCGTAACTGTAGGAGGAAATATATTTAATGGTGATTCAGACAAGGGATACTTTCTTTATTTCAGCGACAATGAACTTACAGCAGCTTCAAATGACCAGGATAGCCTTGGCATAATCAGCTTCAAGGCCAATTTTTTAAACCCATCTGAATCTAAACTATTTGTTGAAAAAGGATTTGAAGTATCCCCCTTCAGCAGTCAGGTTTGTGAAACGAGGAATTGCGCCCCCTCCCCTGAATTTAAAGGATATGATGTTGTTAGTACTAAGCTTATGCACAAACCAAATCTGAGAGATTTCGGATCATACCAAAGTATTGTATTAAATCATACAGTTGATTTAAATGGAAGTGGTCTTTCAGGAATTCGTTGGTATGAATTAAGAAAGGAAAACGAATGGGCAATAAAACAACAAGGTACCTATGGACCACAATCAGCGGATGCTTGTTCACCCTTACAATACAAACACCGATTTCTAGGCAGCATCCTTCAAAATAAGTATGGTCAGATTGCATTGGCATACAATTTCAGCAGCAAAACTGATTATGCATCCCTAGCATTTACTGGCAGACAGTCAACAGATCCACCCAATATCTTTACCCATGAAGAAACCATTATTCGGGCTGGAATAGGATATGGCACTATTCTTTATCGTTGGGGTGATTATAACGACATTTCACAAGATCCTGAAAATGATTCAATTTTTTGGTTTACTGGAATGACTGGCGTTGGGGATACATGGACAACCTCCATAGCATCATTTACAATCTCTCCGAAACCTACTCTAGATGCCAAACTTAGTGCCCTTTTTTCTCCATCGGCGTGTGAGGTTATTTGCAATAAAAATGTTTCACCGCTTGTTTTATTGAGAAATAATGGTATTACTTCACTGCGCGCATTAAAGCTAAAAATCTCTGTTAACGATTCCTTGTATAGCACTTATCAATGGAATGGCTTTGTGTTAACTGATGAAGAAACAAATATTCAATTACCAGCTTTTAATTTACCTGAAGGAATTGTCAAGCTAAAAATTTGGGTTGAGCAAACAGAAGGTTTATCAGATTTTAACCCAGGCAATGATACGCTTACAAAAATTGTTGAAATTTTACCGGTTAAACAGGTACCATTTTATGAAGGATGGGAATCTGAATTGTCCATTCTTAAAGACTGGAAAATAAAAACAAATGGAAGCAGCAATTATATCTGGCGAAAAGATGAAAATGTGGGATTTGATGGTACCAATTCCTTTTACATAGATAACTATTTTTTCAATGAACGAGGTAAATCAAGTCAACTTGTATCCCCATTAATTGCAGCTACCAAAACCGATTCACTTGCACTTACTTTTCAAATTGCTGCTGCCTTGTATGATGAACAAAGTTTAGATACGCTGGAAATTCTAATTGCAACTGATTGCGGTGAGACAATTACCTCAGTGTATAAAAAATGGGGGGCTGAATTGTTTACCCGAAGTGGTTTTCTAAGAACCAATTTTTCACCAATGCAAAGTGAATGGAGAAAAGAAACAATTCCATTAACTGCATTTATCAATAAAGAATTTAGTATCATTTTTAAAGCTACCAATCAAGGCGGCAATAATATATTTATTGATGATATCAGGGTTGAAAGCCAACAGTTTCCTGAACTTGATTTATATGCTGAAAATATAGCACAGCCATTTGATGGTTTGTGTTCATTTTTTATCAAGCCAAAAGTTTTACTCACCAGTAAAGGGAAAAAACAAGCTAACCAGGCAGAAGTTGAACTATGGGATGGAAGTCAGCTGATTGAATCTAAAACATGGACTGGTAATTTATCCAGGTTGGAATCAGATACAGTTGTTTTTTCGATGAGGGAGAACAGGCCCAATACTCAATTAAGGGCCGTAATAAAAGAAGTTAACAGGCAAAAAGATGATGTAAGTAAGAACGATACAGCTGAAGTTTTTCAAAAGCAAATAAAATTTTTTGCATTAACATTTACTGAAAACTTTGAAGATGGCAAGCACTTTGGGCGTTGGACTTATGATGGCGATTCTCTTAATCAATGGAAAATTAAAAACACCGGTTATGGTGGTGGAGGCTTCAGCATCTATAGTCAGCATTCAGATTTTAAAAATAGCAAAAGTTCAATCATTTCCCCCAGACTTTTTTGGAAAGAGAGCGACTTAATATTGCTGGAATTTTATATAGCGGCAGGATACAAAACAGCGCAACATGCAGACACACTTGAAGTATCCGCATCAGTAGATTGCGGATTAAGTTGGAAATCAGCACACGTTATTGCTGGAATTGAACTGGCAACAAAAATAACTTCAGGAACGTTTGAACCAAGCACAGATGCTGATTGGAAACTTAAACATGTAGACTTAACAAACCTGGCTAAAAACAAGCAGGAAATGCTTGTCCGCTTAACAACTAAAAGCGGGGGAAACAGCAATATCTTCATAGATCAAATTAAAGTCTTTACGGAAAAGCTACCAGCAAAACTGAAAGAAAAAGGGTATCAATTTTTACCTAATCCGGTTAAAGAAAAACTCAACATTCAGTTTTACCCCAATTCAGGTGGACTCAAGTCGATTCGTGTAACAGATATAGCTGGCAGAACTCAATATTTCAGTAAAATGGAAACTTCACTTGATGTAAATAACCATACACTTGATTTTTCCAAATTGGCAGCAGGTATTTATGTTGTTACACTGACCTATGCTGACAGAATCGTCAGTGAAAAAATCATCAAACATAATCCTTGATGTATTGTTATTAGTTTGCGCTGAACAAATAAGGAAGTGTATTTTTGCAAAAAATCTGACTATGTCTGCCATTCAATACAAGCTAAGTGATATTTCCGGACTGAATGCTTCATTGCTGGCAATAGCCAATAAGCTGGATGCCGGTGAACGTTTAACCCGTGAGGATGGTATTACGCTTTTTGAAAAAGGCACATTAAGTGAGCTTGGTATTATGGCTAATCACATACGTGAAAAAAGGCATGGCCATAAAACTTATTTCAACAGAAATTTCCATATTGAGCCCACCAATGTTTGTGTCTTTTCCTGTAAGTTCTGTTCTTATTCGAGGCTATATTCCAAAAGGGAAGAAGGATGGGAACTGAGTATTGAGGAAATGATGGAAAAGGTCAGGTCATATGATGACAAACCTATCACTGAAGTACATATAGTGGGAGGTGTTCATCCAAAAATGGATATATATTTTTTTGCAGACCTGTTAAAACAGATTAAAGCACATCGTCCGGATTTACACATTAAAGGATTTACTGCGGTAGAGCTTGATTACATGTTCAGGAAGGCGAAGCTCAGCAGGACAGCGGGTATGCAGTTACTGCATGAAGCAGGATTGGATTCATTACCAGGCGGAGGTGCAGAAATCTTTGATTCAGCAATCAGGGAACAGATTTGTGCTGACAAGGTTGATGCTGACGGATGGCTTGATATCCATGCCACAGCACACAGACTGGGTATGCACAGCAATGCTACCATGCTATACGGACATCTTGAAAATTATGCACACAGGATTGACCACATGGACAAACTTCGCAAGCAGCAGGATGAGACAAAAGGTTTCAATACATTTATCCCCTTGAAATTCAGAAACCACGATAATGAAATGAGTCATATCCCTGAAATAAGTGCCATAGAGGACATGAAGGTTTATGCAGTTGCCAGAATTTTCATGGATAACTTCCCTCATATAAAAGCATACTGGCCCATGCTCGGCAGGGAGCAGGCGCAGCTTACCTTATCTTTCGGCGTTAATGACATTGACGGCACCATTGATGATTCCACCAAAATCTATTCGATGGCAGGCAGTGAAGAGCAAAATCCGTCACTAACTACAGAAGAGCTTGTTAACCTGATTAAACAAGTAGGTCGTGAGGCAGTGGAAAGGGATACTTTATACAATATTGTAAAAGTATATTAGGCTATCGTTTAAAGTTTAACATTCACTCAAACTAATGGGAATATGCTGTGCCAATCCGCCATCAGCAGTTTCCTTATATTTTGAACTCATATCTTTAGCAGTATCCCACATGGTTTTGATAACAGTATCTAACGACACCTTAGCAAAATCTGGCGCACTTTGTAATGCAAGCTGAGCGGCAGTAATGGCTTTTATAGCTCCCATTGTATTCCGCTCAATACAGGGAATCTGTACTAATCCACCTACAGGATCACAGGTCAGACCCAGGTGATGTTCCATGGCGATTTCCGCAGCCATGAGAGACTGCCGTTGTGTACCACCAAGTGCTTCACACAATGCTCCTGCAGCCATAGCGCTGGATACACCAATTTCTGCCTGACATCCACCCATAGCTGCAGAAATCGTAGCCCCCTTTTTAAAGATGCTTCCTATTTCTGCGGCGGTAAGTAAAAATGGGACAACTTTTGATTCATCATTGCCTTCACAAAAGGTAATCAAGTATTGTAAAACTGCAGGAATTACTCCTGCAGCACCATTGGTAGGAGCTGTCACTACCCTACCAAATGCAGCATTTTCTTCATTTACAGCAAGTGCGAAACAGCTAACCCAGTTTAGTATGGAAGAGAAATCGCCGCCAGCTGAACTTACTGCTTCAAGCCAACTTATACGATCAGTAAATGGCTTTGGGCCCAGGAGTTTGCTATTCAGATCAGCAGCCCTTCTTCTTACCTGTAATCCCCCTGGTAAAATTCCACTATTCTTTACGCCATTGAAAATACACGAAGACATAGTCATCCAGATCTTATTCAAACCCGCCACAGTTTCAGCTTCTGGTCTCCAGGTTAATTCATTCTCCATAACCAATTCATGAATAGACAAGCCTGTTTTCATACACCAGTGCAAGAGGTCCTGGGCAGTATTAATTGGGAACGGTAATAATTTTGTTTCTTCGCCGGTAGTTAATTGCCCTTCTGCTTCAACAAATCCACCACCAATTGAAAAGTAAGTTTTGACAAGTGGATCATTACCAGTGATATCTACCAAAAAAGTCATTCCATTTGGATGATACGACAAACTTTGGGAATACGCGAACACCAGATCGTGTGATGGATCAAAGGATATTGCATGTTGACCAGCCAGATTCAATGATTTATCCTTTTTTATCTTGTGAATCTTATCACTAATGGCCAAAACATCCGTTGTTTCCGGATGCTCTCCGGATAAGCCCATGAGCAAAGCGATATCAGTTCCATGTCCTTTACCAGTTTTGGCAAGTGAACCATATAGGGTAACTCTAATTCGCTGTACATGATTAAGCTTATCAGCTTGAAGCAATTCATGCAATAACATAGCAGCTGCCCGCCATGGTCCGAGGGTATGTGAGCTGGATGGACCAATACCTATTTTAAACATGTCAAATACAGAAATTGCCTGGTGCATAAGTGATTGGATTATTGCTTAATTTCAATACACAATTTAAGTCTTATGAAATTCATTTTGATATTGCTTTTAAGCATGGCTACTCAAATACTGGTAGCACAGGAAAAGAAAACGGGAGATGAAATTTTAGGAATATGGTTAACTGGTTCCGGCAATGGAAAGGTTGAAATTTATAAAAATGGCAACACATTTCAAGGTAAAATAGTATGGCTCAAAGAACCTGTTGATCCGAAAACAGGTAAACCCAAGACAGATCTGTTACACCCAGACAAAAAACTTCATACCAGGCCAATTTTGGGTTTAATCAATATATGGGGATTCACCTTTGATGGCAATGAAGGCTGGGAGAATGGACATATCTATGATCCCAAAAATGGTAAGGAATACAAATCCATTATTACCATGAAAGATAAATACACTTTAAATGTGCGCGGTTACATCGGAATTACGCTGATAGGGCGAAACGATGTCTGGACCAGATCAAAGCTCTGATCATGCTGCCACCAATGTAATTTCAAAAACAAGTATACTGTTGGCAGGGATTTTACCTGACACACTGTTTCCGTAGCCCAAACTAGGAGGAAGGTAAAGCTTTATTTTACCACCGGCCTTGATGAGTGGTAAACCCAATTGCCATCCTTTAATAAGGTTACCCATTGAAAAAGTCAAAGGAGTATTGCCAGTTTGATCAAAAGTGGTTCCATCAATCAGTTTACCCTGATAATAAATAACTATGTTTGAACATAGTGTAGGGGTAATGCCTGTTCCCGGTACATCAACCTTGTAATAAAAAGCATTCTGATATTTAACAGCATCAGTAATCCCTTTTTGATTGAGATACGCCTCAACTGCCTGTAATTCTCCTGCAGGTACTGACACCTGAGGTACAGCTGCATTGCAGGTAAAAGTCTGATAACTCTCTTTCAAACAACCTGAAAAGCTTATGCTAATGAGAGAGATTAGTAAAAAAGAAAAGATTTTCATTATTCAGGTTATAAAATGAACAATTAATAATAAAAAACTAATGTCTATATCAATTAACTGAAACCAGGGTTACTTCAAAAATAAGTCCCGCATTACCGGGAATTGATCCTGCTCCATAAGGGCCATATCCAAGTGATGGAGGCAAGTATAGTATAATTTTTCCTCCAGGCTTGATCAATGGAATTCCGTACTGCCAGCCCAGAATTACATTACTAAGTGGAAATTCAATCGGAGAAGTGCTTTGATCAAAAACATTACCATTCGTAAGCATTCCCTTATAGAGGGTTTTGACCTTTGATGATATAGTTGCAGTTGCACCGCTTCCTGGTTCTAGTATTTTATAATAGAATCCTCTCGTATCCTTCACAACACTGCCATTGAGGTTGTTACTGGTAAGGTATTCTTCAATAGATGGCAAAGATTCATTCTTTTTGCATGCAGAAAACAAAATGGAAAACAAAAGCATAGATGTAATCAGTCTAGTATTCATAGTTCTGTTTGAAAGACAAAGATGGGAATAATTCCGGAAAAATCAGAACAGGATTATTTCCTGGCCTTGAGTTCTAGGTACTGGTTTTCCAGTTTTTCCCACCTGAATTTACGATTCAGTACTGCAATAAATATGGAAATCAGCAATACTGCGATTACAAGTACAATTGGATTAAACTGACTTAAACCAACCGCATCAGCCCTTTTATACCAAAAACGCCCTAAGAGGAAATTGACAAGAATGGGAATAGAAAATAAAATCCCGTAAGGTAATCCGAATAAAAGCTGAACGGAAAGACGGCTTTCTTTGTCGCGATTAGCCTCCCAATAGCTCAGAAATTTCTCTTCATCAGGTGAATATGCCATAAAAAGAATGTAATTTACGATATATGTGCTGAAGAAACAGTAAAACTGATATTTTCCCGGACCAATTAAACCATTCATGAAACCAAAACCCAAACAGCTATTCTTTTTATTTGCACTTGTAAGCTTGGCAGAAATAGGATTAATCGCTACCAACAATCAAAACCTGAGACTCATTAGCAAACCACTTATTATACCATTGCTGACTGCCTGTTATTTGAGTTTACAGATTCCCCGAAAGCCAATCATGAAAGATTATCTGCTGCATGGCTTATTTTTTTCATGGATAGGAGACGTCTTATTGCAATCAGAGAAATTATTCATTCCTGGTTTGCTCGCTTTTTTGACTGCCCACATTTTTTACATCATCTTTTTTGCAAAGACCCGATCAAATCAGCATTCTTTTTTTAAACTCAGGCCAATCATGCTCATGGCTGTACTGGCTTATCTTGTAGAATTCATGTATATCCTTTGGCCTTACTTAGGCGATATGAAAATACCTGTTCTCATTTATGGCATCACCATAAGCACAATGCTTTCTGCCGCTATGTGGCAATATCAGAAACTGGAAAACAAGACTGCACTCTTTTTTATAATTGGTGCAACACTCTTTGTTGCATCGGATTCATTGCTTGCATTCAACCGTTTCAGGGAGTCTTTTAACCTGGCGGGAGTTTCAATTATGACCACATACATCCTTGCACAGCTTTTTATTGTTACAGGTGCCATCAGGCTTCAGCTTCAGGAGCAGTTAGAAATTAGCGAATAAAAAAAGGGATTCTGCTTCGCAGAATCCCTTTACTATAAATAGTATGTGGATTAATAATCCATACCGCCCATACCAGGAGCGCCATGTCCATGAGCATGAACAGCTTCTTCCTTCTTAGGCTTATCGGCAATAACACACTCTGTTGTAAGCATCATACCAGCAATTGATGCGGCATTCTCAAGCGCAACACGAGCCACTTTAGTTGGGTCGATTACACCGGCAGCGAGCAGGTTCTCGTAATTATCAGTGCGTGCATTGTAACCAAAATCACCTTTTCCTTCTTTTACTTTCTGTACTACAATAGAACCTTCAATTCCTGCATTGTAAACAATAGTACGAAGAGGAGCTTCAAGTGCTCTGCGGATGATAGCTATTCCTGTTGTTTCATCTTCATTTGCACCCTTCTTCTTTTCAATGGATTCAACAGCACGGATGAAAGCGATACCACCACCAGGAACAATACCTTCTTCAACAGCAGCGCGGGTTGCATGCAAAGCATCATCAACACGGTCTTTCTTTTCTTTCATTTCCACTTCTGTAGCAGCGCCTACGTTCAAAACAGCAACACCACCACTGAGTTTAGCCAAACGCTCTTGTAATTTCTCCCTGTCGTAATCAGAAGTTGTAGCCTCAATTTGAGACTTAATCTGAGCGATACGGGCATTGATATCAGCTTTCTTTCCCTTACCACCAACTACAATCGTGTTATCCTTATTGATTGTAACACGCTCTGCACGTCCGAGATAAGTAAGGTCAGCATTCTCCAACTTAAAGCCTTGTTCTTCACTGATCACAACACCGGCAGTGAGGATAGCAATATCCTGAAGCATTTCTTTTCTGCGGTCACCAAAACCCGGAGCTTTTACAGCAGCTACTTTCAAAGTACCACGGAGTTTGTTTACAACAAGTGTAGCCATTGCTTCACCTTCCAGATCCTCAGAGATAATCAGCAAGGGAGCACCCTGCTGGGCAACCTTCTCCAGAATATGAAGGATATCCTTCATAGCAGAGATTTTCTTGTCATAAATCAGGATAAATGGATTAGACAGTTCGCATTCCATTTTATCTGCGTTTGTAACGAAGTATGGTGAAATGTAACCACGGTCGAACTGCATACCTTCAACAATGTCGATAGATGTTTCAGTTCCCTTGGCTTCTTCTACAGTGATAACACCATCCTTACCAACTTTCTGCATTGCTTCAGCAATCAACTTACCAATTTCGCTGTCGTTGTTAGCAGAAATTGTAGCAACCTGCTGAATTTTCTTGGTATCATTACCCACAGTCTTGGACTGAGCTACGAGGTTGGCAACAACCAGGTCAACAGCCTTATCGATACCACGCTTGATATCCATAGGATTGGCACCAGCAGCAACATTCTTCAGACCTTCAGTGATGATTGCCTGAGCAAGAACAGTTGCAGTAGTTGTACCGTCACCTGCCACATCAGCAGTTTTGGAAGCAACTTCCTTTACCATTTGGGCACCCATATTTTCAATAGGATCTTCCAGTTCAATCTCCTTGGCAACTGTTACACCGTCTTTGGTTACAGCAGGTGCACCAAACTTCTTCTCAATAACTACATTACGACCTTTGGGGCCGAGTGTTACTTTTACTGCATCTGCAAGAATATCGATACCCCTTTTCATTTTATTACGGGCATCAAGATTAAAAAATATCTGTTTAGACATATAAAAGGTTTTTAGATGTTAGACAATAGCCAAAATATCAGACTCTCTCATGATCAGGTAATCAAGACCTTCGATGGTAATCTCTGTACCGGAATACTTTCCATAAAGCACAGTATCGCCAGCTTTAACAGTCAAAGGCTCATCTTTTTTACCGGGGCCTGCAGCAACTACAGAACCTCTCTGAGGCTTTTCCTTTGCAGTGTCTGGAATGATGATGCCACCTGCAGTCTTCTCTTCAGCCGGAGCAGGCTTCACGATTACCCTGTCGTGCAGTGGGGTAATGTTTAACTTCTTAGCCATAGCAATTGGTTTTTTTATGTGATTGAATAGTTAAAAGCTTTCGCTTGTTTCCCATTTCTAGCGAATTCCATACCATAGTAATCAAAAAGCAATTTTGGCAGCCATGAACATTTTTTTGACAAAATTTCGGGTAAAATGTCAGTTAAAGCCTGACAGCAGTATGTCAATTTAACATACTGGAAGGAAATTCCATTTAGATGCCTGAGAAATGAAGTATATTTGCACCCCGAAATGCTCTTTCAATGATTAGTCGAAGAAATATCCGTGTAAAAGTAATGCAATGCCTTTATGCTGCAGAAGCAGAGTCCGGGGCCTTGCCTGTTGAGAAAGTTTTAGTGCTGCTTAGAAAGTATCTTGATCAGACTGCTGATTTATTCACTTTCACGGTTTACCTGCTCACAGAAGTAGCCAGGTATGCGGAAACCGATTCTAGAAATCGGGCTGCAAAGCACCTCCCCTCCTACGAAGATTTACATGTAAACACAAAAATTTCAGGTAATACATTACTTTGGACAATCCTCGAAGCAAAAGGGTTTAAAAGTTCAGTTGAGGAACGTGGCTTAAATCTGCTTCTTGAACAGGATACCGTTAGAAAAATTTACCAAAAACTTGTTGACACGCCCGTTTATCAGGAGTATATCCTCCAGGAAAGCCGCGACAAAAAATCTGAAAAAGAACTTCTAAGTTTTATTTTCACTGATCTACTGATGGCGGACGAGGATGTAACTGAAATGCTTGAAGAACATTTTGTGCAGTGGGATGATGATGCGGATATGATTTACCAGATGGTTTTGAACATGCTTAGCAAACCATCATCATGTTCTTTCACTGAAATAGCTGGCCCTGAGAAAACCAGGTATGCACGCACTTTATTGGAAACTGCCATGGAAAAAAAGGAAATGACCATGGAACTCATCAAACCGCGGTTAAAAAACTGGGATCCCGAAAGGATTGCCGTACTTGATATGATCATGATCAGGATGGGTGTTTGTGAACTACTCTTTTTTGAAACAATTCCGGTAAAAGTTACAATCAATGAGTACATTGACCTTGCAAAAAGTTACAGCACAAACCAAAGCGGACACTTTGTAAATGGCATTTTAGATAGTATTCACAAAGATTTACTTGCATCCGGAAGATTAGACAAGGTTGACTTTAAAAAAAATAAAGGCAATTGATTATTTTTGAAATAATAAAATCAAAAAAATGAAAAAAGCCCCCATAATTATTTTTTCACTTTTTATCGTTGCGGCGGTGGCCATTGTTGCGATGAACAAAAAAAATGCACCGCTACCTGCCAAAAAGATTATTGTAAATCCCAAGCCTGAAGCAGATCCGGGTATTCCCCTTACTGCCATAACTTTCACTGATGCTGTTCAAAATATGGGGAAAGTTGAAGATGGTGAAAAAGTGGAGATTGTTTTCCACTTTCAGAATACCGGAAATGAATTACTGATAATCAAAGATGTAGCTGCTTCCTGTGGTTGCACAATTCCCGAAAAACCACTTGAGCCGATAGCTCCGGGAGAAAAAGGGATAATCAAAGCATCTTTTGATAGTAAAGGACGTGAAGGTTTGAATCATAAGGTTATTTATGTTTACGCCAATACTAAGGAAGCCAAACATGACCTTACCTTTGATGTAGAAGTAACTCCAATTGATTAAAATAAAACAAAAACAAATATGATGAATTCAATTTTCTTGCAGGCTGCTCCTAATGCAGGCGTCATGCAACTTGTTCTGCTGGGTGGAATGGTAGTCGTTTTCTATTTTTTCATGATACGTCCACAGGCACAGAAGGCCAAAAAAGCAAAAAAATTCCAGGAAGATCTTCAAAAGGGAGATAAAGTTGTGACCATAGCCGGTATTCATGGAATAATCAACAAGGTAAACGACGACAGCACCATTCAGATTGAGGTTAGTCCTGGTTCATTCATGAAAATTGAAAAATCTGCAATCAGTCTCGAATGGAGTGAACAACTCAATAAAGCAGCTGCAGCAACAAAATAAACAGCAAAATTTAATTACAATGCCCGCGCACAAGTGCCGCGGGCATTTTTTTTATAGCTTTGGAATATGTTGAGCATTGGACTGACAGGTGGTATAGGTTCAGGGAAATCTACAATAGCCCGGGTATTTGAAATCCTGGGTGTGCCTGTTTACTATGCAGATAAACGGGCCAAATGGCTCATGGAAAACAACCCTGATTTAAAAGACTCGCTGATAAAGCATTTCGGAGTTGCAACCTATCAGGAAGAATCACTCAACAGAAAACACCTATCCAACCTGGTTTTCAATAACCCGGATAACTTAAAGTTGCTAAACAGCATTGTTCACCCCTTCACCATACGTGATAGCAAGGAATGGATGAAGGCTCAGCAAACTGATTATGCCATCAAAGAAGCAGCTTTGATTTTTGAGAGTGGCACACAGGCTGATTTTGATCTTATTATTGGCGTGTTTGCACCTAAACACCTCCGGATAAAACGCACCATGCAAAGAGATAATATCCAGAGAGATCAGGTTATTCAACGCATGGAGAGTCAACTTGATCCGGATATTGTGAGAAAACTATGCGACATTGTTATCGACAACGATGAAGTCAAGCTAATTACACCAAAATTAGTCTCCCTACATCACCAGATTAAACAGAAGGCCCAAAAAACTTAACATGATTCCAGATTTTCCGTCTTTCACAGACCATATATATATCTGGATTTTCGGCATCATACTACCTTTTCTATCTGGCTTACAAAGTCATCAACTTTCAGGAAGCATTAAGTTTGATGCGCAGCTTCGGAGAAAACTTTACCTCAGCAACAGCTTGATGCTATCGCTTGCAGGTGGTTCTGTAATGTTGATGTGGCTTTTTAAAAAAAGACCTTTAACATCGCTTGGATTCTCTTTGCCAGACTGGGACAAATATGTGCTTATTATCCTTTTGCTATTTGTTTTTATCAGCCTTTACCTTGCTGACTTGTTCATCAGTTCCAGGAAACAAGAGAATTCATCATATGAAGCAGAATGGTATGAAAAGTCATCCTTTTTGCCTGAAAAATGGAAAGAAATACCAGCATTTATGTTATTATGTCTTTGTGCTGGAATTTTTGAGGAAATTATTTACAGAGGTTTTATGGTCAATTATTTTATACAGGAAAACCCAGGAGAATTGTTTCCAATCCCTGCCCTGCTGGCACCTGCAATACTTTTCAGCCTTGCACATTTTTATCAGGGCTGGACATCTGTCTTTAAGATTTTTTTATTCACCTTGTTACTCAACTTCATTTTCATACAGACAAAAAGTCTCTACCCCACGATGATTATCCACTTTTTAGTAGATCTCATCAGTGGTATGTCAGCCCTTTTCAGTAAAAGGAATCATCAGTAAGAATCCTCACATCCTATTGGCGCTCCGGGAGGTGCCACGGCATGTAGGGTCGGTTTTGCCTTTTCAGGAGCTTTGAACCGATCTGCTGCCAGTTGCCAATGCGCCTTTTCAACAGGGTGTGCCTCAGACTTGATCTTTTCTTCCAGCCATTTTTTTAATTCTGCCATTTCTGATGCTAAAATTATGCGCGCTGGAAATGATACCTGTTCATCAATGGATGAAGAAAGTAAATAAGTCAGCACAATTTGTTCTGTCTGCATTTGGATGGCTTTCTCAACGCCCTGTCTGCGGTCTGCTTTAAAAGTTCCTGTTACCAGGGCTTTTATCATTTGAGAAAGGTCATATCCTCCATTCAAACCATGCTGAAAGAGTCGGTTTAAACGTTCTGCATTGAATAAAAATGACAAAGGCAAATCAGCGGCTGCCTCAGCAGGTGCAAGCTGATCAAATGCCAGTCCGGTTTTTTTCTTAAAAAGTTCCTTTGAAAACTCATAACCGGCCGGTCTGGGCGGGATTTGTGAAGCAATATGATCGGGTAATTTCAGGAAAGATGGATCCAGACATTTTAAAACCGATTGCAATGCCTTATTTTGAATCTCAGCTGCGAGTGGAGCTGTTACCTGTTGACCATCCCCTTTTAAGGCATAGGTGTAATGCATACCGCCTATCAGCTTAACTGCAGCTTCTACTTGATAGCGATGGTAGAAATAAACAGGAACAAGAACATCTTCAAGCATCGCCATTGGCATACCCTTTCTGATGGCATCAGCACCAAAAACAGATAATGCTTTCTGGCGTACTTTAATCATTTCATCCAATTCTGCAAGCGGTTCTTTACCATTATCCCACAAGTGTGCATCAGGATGTAATCCTCCGGGTGCCCTTGCATCCCG
>CANHUF010000014.1 GCA_947463715.1 Sphingobacteriales bacterium | reverse complement strand
CTGGAACAAGATGAAGAAAAAGAATGTAGAGTTTGAGGAGGTATATGACCTTTTTGCAATCAGGGTCATTGTTGACGTTACGCATGAACTGGAAAAGGAAGCCTGCTGGAAAGTTTATTCCTTTGTTACAGATATGTACAATCCGGCTCCGGAGAGGTTGCGCGACTGGCTGAGCAATCCCAAGTCCAATGGTTACGAGGCATTGCATACCACCGTAATGGGCCCGCAGGGAAAGTGGGTTGAAGTACAGATCCGGTCTAAACGAATGAATGAAATTGCAGAAAAAGGTCTGGCTGCACACTGGAAATACAAAGAGGGTGGTGCTGAAGAGGATCGATTTGATAAATGGTTTTCTCAGATAAAGGAAGCACTGGGTTCTGAAGACCTGAGTTCAATTGATTTCCTGCAAGACTTTAAGACTTCATTTCTTGCGGAAGAAATTTATGTATACACCCCCAAAGGGGATGTAAAAATGCTTCCGGTTGGTTCAACTGCCCTTGATTTTGCCTTTTCAATTCATACTGCCATCGGATCAAAGTGCATTGGTGCCAAAGTAAATCACAAGCTGGTGCCAATCAGTCACAAATTACGCAGTGGTGATCAGATTGAAATCATCACCTCCAACAAACAAAAACCCGGCGAAGACTGGCTAAGTCTTGTGGTTACAGCAAAGGCGAAAAACAGGATTAAAGATGCACTCAAGGATGAGAAACGCAAAGTTGCAGAAGACGGAAAGTATTTTCTCGAACGCAAGATGGCATCACTCGGAGCTCCGGTGAGTTCTCAGAATATTGACGAGCTTGTGTTGTTCTATAAGCTCCCTTCTGCGCTTGACCTGTTTTACCGAATTGCTGTCAAACAAATCGACCTCAGAGAATTGAAAGATTTTGAGGTACGTGGGGAAAAGCTTGAATTGATTAAGGCACGCAAGCAGGAACCTAAGCCTGAGCCAACTTCTACCAAGCAGGAGACACATAAAGACACCGAGCTTATCATTTTTGGGGAGAGTAGTGACAGGATTGTATATACACTGGCTAATTGTTGCACCCCAATTCCGGGCGATGACGTGTTTGGGTTTGTTTCAACCGGTAAGGGTTTAATTATTCACAGAACAAATTGCCCCAATGCCACACGTTTGCTGTCAAGTTTCGGACACCGAATTGTAAAGACAAAATGGGCTAAGAATAAGGAGATTTCATTTTTAACCGGACTAAAACTTACCGGGCTGGATGATGTTGGTGTTATTCACAAAATAACAAACCTCATTTCAGGCGAGTTGCGAATCAATATAAGTGCTCTTACCGTTGAAGCAAAGGAAGGTATTTTTAAAGGCAATATCAGGCTGTATGTTCACGACAAGGATGAGCTTGAAAATCTTTTCTCCAGATTAAAAGCCCTTTCGGGTATACAAAGTGTGAGCCGCTACGATGTGGATGAGTAAGTAATATTTATTTTTTCACCTTTAAAGTCATTCAACTAAATTTGCGGCTTAACATCCAAAATATTTTATGGTTGATGTACTCTTAGGCTTGCAATGGGGTGACGAAGGGAAGGGTAAGATTGTTGATTACTTTGCTCCAAAGTATGATATTATCGCCCGGTTTCAGGGTGGTCCGAATGCGGGTCATACGCTTTATGTGAATGGCTCAAAAATCGTGTTGCACCAGATTCCATCCGGAATTTTTCATGAGAATGCAGTTAACCTGATTGGAAGCGGGGTAGTACTTGATGCAGTAACCTTAAAGAAGGAATTTGACAAGGTTGCTTCATTTGGTGTGGATGGACGCAAAACGCTTTATGTTTCTGAGCGTACACATCTTATCCTTCCAACCCACAGGGCACTGGATAAGGCATCTGAAGTTTCCAAAGGCAATGATAAAATAGGATCTACTTTGAAAGGTATTGGTCCTGCCTACATGGACAAAACCGGCAGAAATGGTTTGCGTGTGGGTGATTTGCTGGATAAAAATTTTACTACCCAATATATCAAGCTTAGGCTTAAGCACCAGCGCATGCTTGATTCATTTGGTTTCAACGACGATATCTCTGAGTGGGAAGAAGAATTCTTTGAGGCCATTGAATTCATGAAGAGTCTTAAGATTGTCAATGGTGAATACTTCATCAATGAACAAATTCGAAACGGTAAGAAAGTACTTGCAGAAGGCGCACAGGGAAGTATGCTGGATGTTGATTTTGGTACATTCCCGTTTGTGACATCTTCCAATACCATATCAGCTGGTGTTTGCACAGGGTTGGGTATTGCTCCTCAGAAAATCAAGGAAGTAATCGGTGTTACCAAGGCTTATTGTACACGTGTGGGCAGTGGTCCGTTTCCAACTGAACTACATGATGAAACAGGTGAGCGCCTGAGGAAGATCGGCAATGAATTTGGAGCAACTACCGGCAGGCCACGCCGTTGTGGCTGGATAGATCTGGTTGCGCTGGATTTCGCCTGCATGGTTAATGGGGTTACCCAGATTGTGATGACGAAATCTGACGTGTTGGACGCTTTTGAGGAGCTTTCCGTATGTACATCCTATGGCATAAACGGGACCCAGCAGAAAGCAGTTCCTTATCAGATGTCCAAGTTGCCTATTGAGCCTCATTATGAGCATTTCCAGGGCTGGCAGACAGATATTACGCGTATAAGGGAACATGCTTCCCTGCCTGCGCCTATGAAACAATATATTGATTATATCAATCGTTTCCTTGGTGTGAACGTCAGTTATATAAGTAATGGTCCGGAAAGAGACCAGATTATAAGCGTTTTGTAATTGATGTTAAAAAATTGTTACTGAATTATTTGGTCATATAAAAAACTCTCAGAAATTTTACGCTGTAAATCCCTAGTAGACATGGCAAAGTCAGAAAAAGAAAAAAAAGTTACCAAGAAACCTGCTGGCGACGATTCTTCTTCTAAGCCTAAGAAAGCCTCATCCAAATCCGCAAAGGAAGATGATGGCGATGACGAGGATCTTGAATTGGATGATGAAAAACCAGCTAAGCGTGGAAAGAAATCTTCAAGTGAGGACGACGATGAAGATGATGTAGACGTCGAAGACGATTGGGAAAAGGTTGAAGATGACGACAACTGGGATCCCGATTTCGACGAATTCGACATTCCCAAGTCAAAAACCAAGAAAGCTGCTCCCGGAGGCGCCAAGAAGGCCACAGAGGAGGACGACTTCTCCATTGACGATGAGTTCAAGGATCTGGGCTATTTCGACGACGGGGGAGGAGGTTTTGATGATGACGATGACTTCTAAAAATCAATGATAACGGAGGAGCTGTTGTGAGAATTGCAACAGCTCTTTTTCTTTAAGCCTGTCTGCGTGCACCTGGATGCCAAAAGGCATACCATTGGTATGTTTGAACAGGGGAAGTGAAACGCCTGCAATGCCCGCAAGGTTTGCATATACTGTATAAAGGTCTCCCAGGAACATTTCCACAGCGTCATTGCTTTTCTCTCCGAATTTAAAAGCTGTTGAAGGGCTGGTAGGCATTATGATGAGGTCAAAGCTGTTGAAGATATCTCTGGTATTGTCTGCGATCAGCTTCCGTACCTGTTGTGCTTTGGCATAGTAGGCATCATAGTAGCCCGTACTGAGGACAAATGTTCCCAGCATAATTCTTTTCTTGACTTCTTTTCCAAATCCTTCAGACCTGGTTTTGCAGTATAATTCCTGGAGATTATTTACGGCTGAAGGTGTTCTGTAGCCAAACTTTATGCCATCATAACGCGACAGATTCGAGGATGCTTCTGCTGTGGTTAGCACGTAATATGCAGGAACGATGTAATCGAGGTATTTGAAATTAACTGCTTCAACCGTGTGCCCTGCTTTTTTGAGCATTTCAAGTTTCTGTTGAATGGCCTCTCTAATTTCAGGATCCAATGAAGGATGATCAAAACATTCAGGGAAATAAGCAATTCTGAATTTTCTGTCGTTATCAAGATCCTGAAGGTAATCCGGAATAGGTTCAGCTGAGCAGGTGCTGTCAAACTCATCTTCACCGGCAATAACGCCTAATGTAAGAGCGAGGTCCGAAATATTTTGGGCAAATATCCCTATCTGGTCAAACGAAGAGGCATAAGCAAGTAATCCGTATCTCGAAATGCGTCCATAGCCGGGTTTCATGCCTACTATTCCACAAAAATCAGCCGGTTGCCTTACAGATCCGCCTGTGTCTGAACCCAGACTTACCATGCACAGATTTGCCTGTACAGCTACCGCAGATCCACCTGAAGATCCACCAGGTACCCGGGTTTCATCAGCTGCATTAAGTACTTTACCGTGAATAGAATGCTCATTGGAAGAGCCCATTGCAAACTCATCGCAGTTCAGGTTACCAATGATGATGGCATCTTCATCCAGCAGTCTTTGAATAGCCGTTGCGTTGTAAATAGCCTGGTATCCTTCAAGGATTTTGGAAGCAGCACCAACATGGTGACTGTTGTAGCATAAAACATCTTTTATGCCAATAACCACACCATAAAGCTTTCCCCAGCTTTGCGGGTTATTGTTTTTTTCATCAAGCTTACGAGCCTTTTCCATGGCTTCAGCTTCATATACTTCTACAAAAGCATTAAGGTGTTTCTTGCAGTTGATGGCTTCGAGATAAGAAGCAACTACAGTTATGCAGTCAAGTTCTCCGCACAGGAGTTTCTCCCGGAGATCCGATATGGATTGGTGGATATACAATGTAAAGGAAGGATATTAGTGTGCAGCCTTTTCCTTGTCCTTGTCCTGCATGCCTTCTTCTATCTCCTTTTTTACATTAGACTTCGCATCATTGAATTCACGGATACCTTTACCGATACCTCTCATGAATTCAGGTATTTTACGACCTCCAAACAGGATGAGTACAGCAATTATGATAAAGATCCATTCTGAACCACCAGGCATTGCCAGCAAAAACGTGCTATTGGATAACATATCTGTATTTTTTGATAGATAACAAATTTAATGAATTTTTATCGCAACCGGTAATCATTGACATAAAAAATCCCGCACGAAGGCGGGATTAACAAACTTATATGGAATAAATTACCTGATTCTTTTTTCCTTGATCCTTGCACTTTTACCACTTCTTTCTCTCAGGAAGAATAGTTTAGCACGGCGAACCTTACCTGTTTTATTCAGGGTTACTGAATCAATGTTAGGTGAAGCAATTGGGAAAGTACGTTCTACGCCGATACCATCAGAAACTTTTCTTACAGTAAAGGTAGCTGTTGCACCTTGTCCCTGACGCTTGATTACATCGCCTTTGAAGCTCTGGATTCTTTCCTTGTTACCTTCAATGATTTTATAATTTACAGTGATGTTATCACCAGCTTTGAAGTTAGGTAGGTTGCCGACTTTTGTCAACTGCTCATGTACGAATGCGATAGCCTGATTCATAATCTGTTCGATTTGGGGGGCAAAGGTAATCAATGCCCTTGTTAAAACAAAATCTATTTCAATAAAACCTTATAATATGCTTATCTGGCAACATTGACAGTACGTTTTTCACGGATTACAGTTACCCTGATTTGTCCGGGATAGGTCATTTCTGTCTGTATTTTCTGGGCCATTTCAAAGCTCAGTTTTTCGCTGTCGCCGTCACTAACCTTGTCTGCTTCCACAATAACCCTCAGTTCTCTTCCTGCCTGGATGGCGTAAGCTTTTTCTACACCGGTATAGGTGAGTGCGAGGTTTTCCAGGTCTTTGATACGCTGAATATACTGTTGCATGATTTCTCTCCTGGCTCCTGGTCTTGCGCCGCTTATGGCATCACAAGCCTGGATGATAGGGGAAATAACATACTGCATTTCTGTTTCATCGTGGTGGGCTGCAATGGCGTTCACAACGGCAGGATTTTCACCATACTTCTCAGCCAGTTTACCTCCAAGCAATGCGTGGCTCAGTTCTGTTTCTTCATCCGGAACTTTTCCTATGTCATGTAACAGACCTGCACGTTTTGCCAGTTTGGGGTTCATGCCGAGTTCTGCTGCCATGATACCACAGAGATTAGCTACTTCACGGCTGTGCATCAGCAGGTTTTGTCCGTATGATGAACGGAATCTCATTTTACCAACAACCCTTACCAGTTCTTTGTGTAAGCCATGAATACCGAGTTCAATGATGGTTCGCTCACCTATTTCCATCACCTGCTCTTCCAGCATTTTTCTTGTCTTCTCAACTACTTCTTCAATTCTGGCAGGGTGGATTCTTCCATCGCTTACCAAACGTTGTAAGGCGAGGCGGGCGATTTCCCTCCTGAGCGGGTCAAAAGATGACAATACAATTGCTTCCGGAGTATCATCAACTACAAGGTCTACACCAGTAGCTGCTTCGATGGCCCTGATATTTCTTCCTTCCCTTCCGATGATCTGGCCCTTGATTTCGTCGCTTTCAAGCTGGAATACTGTAACGGTATTTTCGATGGTCTGCTCTGCAGCCGTGCGCTGAATGCTTTGGATGATGATTTTTCGGGCTTCCTTATTGGCTTTTTGCCTGGCGTCTTCAATTATTTCCTGCTGGAGTGAAAGTGCCCTGGTTTGAGCTTCCTGTTTCAGACTTTCAATCAACTGAGCCTTCGCTTCTTCAGCACTGAGTCCGGCTATTTTTTCCAGTTTTCTGATGTGCTCTTCCTGGTGTTTCTCCAGTTCGGTCCTTTTCTGATTAACAATCTCAATCTGTCTGTTCAGGTGTTCTTTAATGGTGTCATTTTCCTTGACCTGCTTTTCAAGGTTCTCCATTTTCTGGTTAATGGATTGTTCCTTTTGTTTGATCCTGTTTTCAGCATCGTTGATTTTTCTGTTCTTTTCCAGGAGCTCCTTGTCGTGGTCAGCCTTTAACTGAACAAACTTTTCCTTTGCTTCAAGCAGACGTTCTTTTTTGAGGTTTTCTGCTTTGAACTGTGCATCTGATAGGATGTTTTCTGCCTGCTTTCTTGCTTCTTCTACCTTATTTTTAGTGTCTTTGGCAAAGATGGTCTTACCCAGACCAAGACCAGCCAATGCGGCTAGAATCCCGGTGATGATGGGTATAATGAGTTGCGATTCCATGAATGTTTTGTTTTTGCTGTTTCATAATCAATCCCTTCGAAATAAATTTCATACGGGGGCAATAGTGTGTAAAGTTAGCAAAAATTAGGCAATTGACGTTTTCAGTGGCTTCCTGTGTCTTCGAGAGCCCTGTCAAGCTGACTTTCAAGTCTAACGAGGCTTAATGTCAATTCCCTGTCATCCAGGGCAGGAGCGGCTGATTGTGTATCTGTTACATAAGACAGTAAGACCATTGCCATATAGTCTTGCATGTCTTTTCCGGCATATTGTGATTTGAATTGAGCGATTTGTTCGTTGAGCTTCTTGGCTGTTTTTCTCACAACTTCTTCATCCTCAGCTTTCAGGCGAATTCTGTATGTTCTGTCTCCTACGAGCAGGTTAACGGCGAGTAATTCAGACATTTTTTAAAATTTATTTTGTTTTTCCACAACTTATGCACTAAATTGGCATCCCGTCCCTGTGATATAAAAAAATATCACTATGCAAGCCAGGACAACCACTTTTAGTTTCATTGATAACCTGACAATTGAATTTGAACAGGTTGGTACTTCGGTGCTCAACTTTGCCCTTCGAGGTGAAGATGGCAAAATTTGTTGTGTTACTGAAAAAAAAATCAAGCCAGGCATCTCTTCAGTCCGGTGGGAAGGTCTCAATGACTTGCCCTATGGTGTCTATACCCTTGAGTGTTCCCAGGGAGGGGATGTTGTTGAACTGAAAACCGTTAAGCGTGTTTAGTCGTTTTCTCCCAATAGTGCAATACACCTGTCTATTTCCCGGATATAGTCATTGAGTTTTTTGACCAGCACGCTGTTGTCTTTTTTTGGATCGTGGTCATCTCCTTCAGACTTTACAAGCGCCATTTGAAGCATCAGTTGTTCATTTTGTTTTTTTAATGCTTCATTTTCTTTTTTAAGTATACCAAGTTCTTTTTTTAGTTTTTCAGATTCCTTGCTCTGCACTTTCATCCTGCCTGCAAGGGTAGCGGCTTTTTCTTCTATTCTTCTGATATGGTCAATATGTCCAGCCATTTCATTTTCTTATCTCAGCACCATGCTGATTGCTGATTCCTGCGTTAATCTGCCTCATCATTTCATCAACCTCTGTGTCTTTCAGGGTTTTAGTTTCATCCTGAAAGGTAAAATTCATGGCAATGGATTGTCTGTCTTTACCCAGTTTTTCACTGGTGAAGATGTCGAAAATGCTGAAATCTTTGAGAAGCCCTATTTTGAGGCTTTTGATTGTTTTTTCCAGCTGGGCATAGGTTAGCTGCTTGTCTGCAACAAAAGAAAGGTCCCTGGTAACAGCCGGGAACCTGGGTATCTCCCTGTATCTGATTGCATTGGATGCTGCTGCCTTAAGCCAAAGCTGCCAGTTGATGTCTGCATACCAGACTGGATTTCTGATATCGAACTTCTTCAGCGTCTCCTGTGAGGGTTTTCCGATTACGAGCACCTTCGTTTTTCCGGCATTACCGGTTAATGCGTATTCGAATCGTTCAGCAGTGGTTTCTGTGAACCTGAGATCAGTGATGCCTGAAAGTTTTGCCAGGCTTTGCAGCACGCCCTTCAGGTAAAACAGGTCTGCCTGGGCTTCAGGACTATTCCATGATTTCCCTGAAATTTTTCCTGAGCTGAAGAGGGCGAGGTGGTCTTCTTCAAAATATTTTTCACCACTTTTCAGGTAAGTCTTTCCGAATTCAAAAAGCTTCAGGTTGTCATTCCGGTGGTTGAGGTTTCTGGCCATTGTCTGCAAACCCGTTTCGAGCATGGTCAGCCTGAGTGTATCCAGTTCTGAACTCAGGTTATTGAGCATTCTGACAGACTTTTCAAGTTCTGCTTCAGTATAATTGGCACTGTGTGTGATGGAGTTGTTCAGCATTTCGTTGAATCCAAGTCCTGCCAATGCCCCAGACAACTTTTCCCGCATCGGGTAATCCGGGTTTCCGGATGAAACTGCAGGAGATATGGTAATACTTTGTGGTATGGCAATATTGTCAAAGCCATCAATGCGCATGATCTCTTCAACAAGATCTGCGGGTATGCTCACATCAGTTTTGTGGGAAGGAGTAAGCACAGTGATGGCATTTTCGTCTGATGCAGTTATTTCAAAGCCCATGCCACTGAGGATACTTACGATGGTTTCCGGTGGATACACTTTGCCACTCATTTTTTGCACATAATCGAAACGGAGTCTGATACTTGCCTGCTCTTTGGCAACAGGATAAATATCTGCCGGATCCGAAATGATGTTGCCGCCAGCCAGATCAACAATCAGTGATGCGGCCTGTTTGAGTACATGGAGCGTATTGCCTATGTCAACACTTTTTTCAAAATGCATGGCAGCATCTGTTCTGAGTTGATGCCTGAATGAACTTTTTCTGATATTGACGGGATGAAACCAGGCACTCTCCAAAAAAATGCGGGTTGTTGTTGACGTTACGCCCGACTCATTACCTCCAAAAACGCCACCCATACACATGGGATTGTTGTTGCCATCACATATCATCAGGTCTGTGGCATCAAGCTTTCTTTGTTTTTCATCCAGGCCAGTAAATAGGGTGCCGGCAGGCAGGTTTTTAATCCTTACCTCATTACCCAGAATTTTATCTGCATCAAAGGCATGCAGGGGCTGGCCGGTATCATGCAGGATATAATTGGTGATATCCACAATGTTGTTGATGGATCTTTGTCCGATTGCCTTCAACCTTTGCTGTAGCCAAAGGGGTGAGTCCTGAACAGTAATGCCTTCGATCAGGATACCTGTGTAACGCAGGCAGTCTGACTGGTTTTCAATGCTGACTTTAACCGGACAGGAATTTCCGGTAACCGGAATTGTTGTTTTATTTTTTATCAGTGGTTGAATACCAAGTCCTTCATGGTGATTGAGCCAGGAACAGATATCTCTTGCTACGCCCAGGTGGCTCATCGCATCACTGCGGTTAGGGGTTAGTCCGATTTCAATGACATAATCCGTATAAGGCCTGAAAATATCAGCCACTGCCTGTGCTACCGGTGTTTCAGCAGGTAACACTTTAATACCGCTGTGATCACTTCCCATGCCGATTTCATCATCGGCACAAATCATCCCCATACTTTCCACGCCCCTGATCTTAGCTGCACGCATGGTAAGGGGTTCTCCTGATACGGGGTATATTGTTGTTCCTACCGGTGCTACAATAACTTTTTGTCCCACTGCCACATTGGGTGCTCCGCAAACAATCTGAAGCGGGGCATCACCGCCAATATTAACCGTAGTAACAGAAAGCCTGTCTGCATTAGGGTGTTTTTCAACTGTAAGCACTTCACCGGTAACCAGTCCAGCCAGTCCACCTTTTATTTCTTCAAACTGTTCATAGCCTTCAACCTCCAGTCCGATTGAGTTGAGTATTGAAGACAGCTTATCATGAGGGATTGGCTGTGTGAAATAATCCATCAGCCAGTTGTATGAAATTGTCATAAATGCAAAGATAATACAATAGATATAAGAGATTAGAGAGAAGTGAATAGTGGGGAAAAGGCATGGGGCACGAGGCATGAGCTTGCCAGCCGTAGGCTGGGCACAAGGCACAAGGCACGAGCTTGCCAGCCGTAGGCTGGGCACAAGGCACTGGTGGAAAACTTTGTGTGTAACCTGTGAATGAAAGGTGATAACCTGTGGATATGGGGTGGATAGCCTGTGCGCATTAATGTTTTTCTAAAATTGTCATGCCCTCATGCTTTGGTGGTATATTCGCAGACCGGATAGGTTTTTTACAATTTTTTAAAGCGGAACAATGGAGTCGACTAACCTGAATAGGGACAGAAGAGGCAGACGGAAAGGAAATACAGAGTTCAATGCACTTGCTTATGGAAAGATTCCGCCTCAGTCGCGGGAACTGGAGGAAGCTGTGCTGGGTGCTGTGATGCTGGAGCGTGCTGCATTTGATACCGTGATCAATATCCTCAAGCCGGAGTGTTTTTATGTTGAGGCACATCAGCATATTTTCAAAGCGATTGTGCAGTTGAATGCAGACAGCAAGCCGATTGATCTTCTGACAGTAGTGGAAGAACTGAAGGGGATGGAAATGCTGGAAGCAGTTGGAGGTCCTTACTACATTTCAAAACTTACCAATGCTGTTGTTTCTGCTGCCAATATTGAGGCTCATGCCCGTATTGTACAGGAGAAGTTTATTCAACGAGAATTGATTCGCATCAGCAGTGAAATCATCACTGAAGCATATGATGACTCTACGGATGTATTTGAACTGCTGGATAGTGCAGAGCAAAAACTTTTTGAGATAGCCAATGACCAGCTTAAAAAGGAGTTTGATACACTGGAAAAGAGTGTGATGGAAACGCTGAATCGCATTGATGAGATGCGTGCCCGGAATGAAGATATCACGGGAGTACCATCAGGCTTTCCAACACTCGACAAAACCACCTATGGTTGGCAGAAATCTGATTTGATCATCCTGGCTGCCCGTCCTTCAGTGGGTAAAACAGCGTTTGCGCTTAACCTGGCGCGCAATGCAGCCATGCATCCAACAAAACCTACGCCTGTTGCAGTTTTCAGCCTGGAGATGAGCTCCAGTCAGCTTGTTCAGCGTATTCTCTCTGCTGAGAGTGAGATCTGGCTTGAAAAGATTTCAAGGGGGCGTATGGAAGACCATGAGATGAAGCAACTCTACAAGAAAGGGATTGAACCACTTGCTAATGCCAAAATGTTCATTGATGATTCTGCTGCACTTAACATTTTTGAATTGCGGGCAAAGTGCCGCAGGTTGAAAAGTATTCACAATGTTGGACTGATCATCATCGACTACCTTCAGTTGATGAGTGGTTCGAGTGATAACAGGAACTCCAACCGTGAGCAGGAGATCAGTACGATTTCCCGTAACCTCAAACAGCTTGCCAAGGAGTTACAGGTGCCAATCATTGCCCTGAGTCAGCTGAGTCGTGAAGTTGAGAAAAGAAAAGACTCGCAGAAGGTACCTCAGTTGTCTGATTTGCGTGAATCGGGTGCAATTGAACAAGATGCGGACATGGTGATGTTTCTCTACAGACCTGATTATTATGATATTACAACCAATGACATGGGTGAGGATACAAAGGGGGATGTTTATGTGAAGATTGCGAAGCACAGAAATGGTTCTCTCGAGAATATCAAGCTGAAAGCAAAACTCTATATTCAGAAATTCGAAGAACATGAAAGCCTTGACCCATTCGGAAGGCCTGGTGAGGGTGGATTCCCGGATGGCGGAAGCTGGAAGCCGGTAAGTGATGATGGTGGCGCCAAGCTTTACATCCAGAAAGGAAGCAGGATGAACGATGGTTCTTCTCAGGATATGGAAGACACACCCTTTTAAAATCTGTTAGTGCATTGCCATGAGTGAACTGCCTTTGTTTTTTTATGCCGGTTTGCAGGCTGGGTCAGGAGAAATACAACTTGATGAAGAAACGCGCAGGCATGTAGTTACCGTTCTGCGCATGCAGCCTGGTGAGGAAATTGAGCTTACAGACGGACAGGGAAATTCATGCACTGCGTGTATTTCTCTGGCTGATAAAAAAAAATTACTGATTGCGCCGGGAGCTCTCATTAAGCATCCCCCAGTTGAGAGAGCCCTCTGGCTTGGCGTTTCCCTTTTAAAAAATGCATCGAGGTTTGAATGGATGCTTGAAAAGGTTACAGAAATTGGTATCACACATATTATACCCCTGCTCACAGAACGCACTGCCAGGCAACATTTTCGTCAGGAACGGATGCAGCAGATTGTTGTTAGTGCCTGCCTGCAGTCCAGGCAATATCATTTCCCTGAGCTTCTTTCTCCACAGTCCTTGGATCAGTTCCTGCAAACTGCAATGCCCGCTTCCAGGTATATAGCGCACTGTATGCTCGGCGAGAAGTCCCTATTACCAGGAACAGATCAGGACGCCGTTTTGCTGATTGGTCCGGAAGGTGATTTTACCGCAGGGGAATTAAGCCAGACAATCGAAGCAGGTTTCAGACCTGTGTCACTGGGACAGTCCAGGCTGCGCACAGAAACAGCAGGTATTGTTGGTGCTGTTTTGCTTCGCGGAAATTTACTTTAATCAGTCTTTTTTACGCTGATGGCTCATGTAATTTGACGGGTTTGGATTTTTTCCTGAGCCGCATGTTGAGCATTTCCACACCAAATGAAAAGGCCATCGCAAAATAGATATATCCTTTATCGATATGACTGCCATGTACAGGTTGCATTCCTTCAAAGAAAAGGCTGAAGCCAATCATGAGCAAAAATGCGAGTGCCAGCATTTTCAATGTTGGATGGCGGTGTATGAAACTGGAAATTTTTTCAGAGAAGAAAAACATGATTACCATGGCAATGACTACTGCAATTGCCATTATTTCTACATGATTGGCCATGCCCACTGCGGTAATGATGCTGTCGAATGAAAAGATCATATCTATCAGGATGATTTGTGCCATTATACTGAAGAAGGATGCCTGTTGTTTAGCTCCATTCTGACCGTGATCTGCCTCTCCTTCCAGTTTTCCGTGTATTTCCTTAACCGTTTTATACAAAAGAAACAAGCCACCCGCAAACAGAATCAGATTCCGTAAATTGAACGCATAGTGTGTACCACTCACATCTATGCCAAAAAGTTCTTTATTGCCATTTTCCACAAGCCACCCCAGTGCCATCAATAATAAAACCCGGGTTGTGATGCCGAGGAACATCCATAACCTCCTCGACAGCAGTTTTTGTTCTTCTTTGAGTCTCCCCATCAGAATGGAAACAAAAATCACATTGTCAATTCCCAGTACAATTTCAAGCAGGGCCAGTGTTACCAGGCTTATGAGTGAGTCTACAGTTAATAATTCAGTCATTGTTTATGCTTTTGATGCTTATGCTTTTTGTGTAAGTAAGGTGTTACAAATTTTTTTAACAATACCTGGTCCTTCATAGATGAAGCCCGTCCACACTTGTATCAGTTGCGCACCCAGGTTTATTTTTTTCAATGCATCGTTGCCAGTAAAGATACCGCCACTTGCAATCAGCGGAATACGCTTCTCTGTTAATGTGGCGATTTCACCCAGAACCTTGTCTGCATTGTCTTTTAGCGGTTTGCCACTGAGTCCGCCCATGCCAATTTCCTCAGCCAGGATAGTAGATTGGGCAGAAAGGCTATCTCTCGAAATGGTTGTATTGCTGGTTACAATGCCATCAAGCTGAATTGTTGCTGCCAGGTCTGCAATATCCTGCAGTTGACCGGTGGTGAGGTCGGGTGCAATTTTCAGGAGGATTGGTTTTGGGGATGGTCTCTGTCTGTTGTTTTCCTGCAGTCTGACCAAGATTTCCTTCAGTGCATCTTTGTCCTGCAACGCCCGCAATCCGGGTGTATTGGGTGAACTGACGTTTACCACAAAATAATCAACAACATCGAACAGCCTGTTGAAGCAGATTTCATAATCTTTCCAGGCTTCTTCGTTGGGTGTATTTTTATTTTTACCAATATTGCCGCCAATTATAAACTGGCCTATGCCAGGAGAAGTTGCATGTTTTGTGGTATGCCAGTCTTCAAGTCTTTTTTTTACAGCTTCCACGCCATCGTTGTTAAATCCCATCCTGTTGATGAGGGCCTTATCTGCAGGCAGTCTGAAGAGCCGGGGTTTGGGATTGCCTTCTTGTGGCAGCGGCGTTACAGTTCCGATTTCCACAAAACCGAATCCAAGTGTTTTTAGCTCTCTCAGGTATCGCGCATTTTTGTCGAATCCTGCTCCTAATCCAACCGGATTGCGAAACTTCAATCCTCCGAAATCCCTCACAAGCAACTCGCTCGAGGGGGTAAATAATTGCTCCAGTAGTTTCCGCAACGCTTCTATGGAACAGGCTGTTTTGAGCAGGTTCATCGAAAGGTAGTGAGCCTGTTCTGCTTCCAGCCTGAAAAGGATATTCCGGATTAAGTTATACATGGCTGCAAAGTTAAGTGGTCTCGACTTTCGGCGGAATCAATTTATAGATAACTGGGGTAACAATTCTTGAAAGAAGTGTGGAGCTGATCAGTCCACCAATCATCACAATGGCAAGCGGCGATATGAGTGGGTTTGTTGATATTGCGATGGGGATTAATCCGCCAATCGCAGTAAGTGTGGTCAGGATGATGGGCAGAAACCGCACTTCACCAGCTTCCCGGATTGCTTCATCCAGTGACTTACCTTCCATCCGTAACTGGTTTGTAAAGTCTACCAGCAGGATGGTGTTTTTCACTTCTATGCCGGCAAGTGCAATGATGCCGATTGTGGCTACAAATGACAGGGAGTTGCCGGTGAGTAGCAGTGCCAATACTGCACCTACAATGCCCAGTGGAATTACAGAGAGTACAATCAGGGTGCTTTTGAATGTTCTGAACTCAAGCACTAACACCGCAATGAAGAAGAAGACGGTGATGATGATGATTTTTCCGAATCCACCGAAAGATTCATTTCTGCTTTCCAGCTCACCGCCCATTTGATAGCTGTAACCTG
>CANHUF010000013.1 GCA_947463715.1 Sphingobacteriales bacterium | reverse complement strand
ATTATCAGTATTGTAATGAGGCGCCATCCTATTATATGTGGCAGATCCTGGATCAGGGGAGAGAGCCGCTGAGAGAGAAACTGGCCGGATTATGCGGATGCGACAAGGAAGAGATCGCCATCAACCGAAATTCAACAGAGGGACTAAATACCGTCATTTTTGGATTGAATCTTAAATCGGGCGATGAGGTTGTTCTCACAAAGCAGGATTATCCCAACATGATCAATGCCTGGAAGCAGCGTGAAAAGCGGGATGGTATTAAGTTAGTATGGGTAGACCTTAACCTGCCTGAGGAAGATGAAAACATATTGGCTGCCCACTACATTAAGGCATTTACACCGCGCACAAAAGTAGTGATGGTTACCCACCTCATCAACTGGTGCGGACAAATCATGCCAGTCAGGAAGATTGCCGATGCTGCTCATAAAAGAGGGATTGATGTGATCGCTGATGGCGCGCATACGCTTGCACATTTTGATTTTAAAATTCCTGATCTGGGGTGCGATTATTTTGCTTCATCACTGCATAAATGGCTCAGTGCACCTTTTGGAAGTGGCCTGCTGTATATCCGGCGCGAAAAAATAAAGGATGTTTGGGCTTTATTATCTAATAATGAACCCGACGGCACTGATATCCGCAAATTTGAATCACTCGGAACCCGGTCATTTGCATCTGAAATGGCCATTGGAGCTGCTGTTGATTTTCATGATACCATGGGTTCACCCAGAAAAGAAGCCAGGCTGAGGATGTTGAAAAACTACTGGGTAGACCAGGTCAGGCAACATCCGAAAATCTCTTTCAATCAGCCTGCAAGCAGTCATTTATCATGTGCTATTGCCAGTATTGCCATTGCTGGCAAAAAACCAGAGGAAGTTTCCGGTGAGTTATTCTCAAAATACAAAATACACACCGTAGCCATAAACTGGGAAAACATACATGGTGTGAGGGTCACTCCTAATGTTTATACTTCAAAAAAAGACCTGGATAAACTTGCAGGTGCCATTCTGGCTATTGCAGGCAGGTAAATTTGAAAAAAACAGTTAAAATATTCGTGATAATCCTTATTTTGTCTAACTTTGCCACCCCAAATCAGGTTGACAAAACAGCCTGAAATCCAAACAAAAGGAGGAAATTTATAGTGGAAGAAAACAACACACTAATGAATCCGTCAACAGTCTCCGCACACGATGATTTCGATTGGAGCATTGACAAGCGCAACGTTGCCCGTTACAACAACGAGGAGCAACTCAAGTATGATGCCGTTTATGAGGGCACATTTAAGCAGATCACCGATGGTGAAATGGTTCAGGGCACCGTAGTGGGCATGACCAAGACCGACGTAGTGATCAACATTGGTTTCAAGAGCGATGGATTGGTTTCACTGAACGAGTTCAGGGACTTACACGGTCTTAAAACAGGTGACGTGGTTGAAGTGATGGTTGTGGAGAAAGAAGACAGGGAAGGACATTTGCACCTCAGTCGCAAGCAGGCCCGCATTACCCGTGCCTGGGAGCGTATTGTGGAAATGCATAAGAGTGGTGAAGTTGTTACAGGTTATGTTACCAGCAAAACCAAAGGTGGACTTATCGTTGACATCCTGGGTATGGAGACATTCCTTCCTGGATCTCAGATCGATGTGAAGCCGGTGACTGATTACGATCAGTTTGTTGGTAAAACAATGGAATTCAAGGTGGTTAAGATTAACGAGGCCATCAAGAATGCTGTTGTATCACACAAAGCACTTATCGAGAGTGATATTGAGGCACAGCGTGCAGAAATTATGGGTAAGCTGGAGAAAGGCCAGGTACTCGAGGGTACTATCAAAAACATTACAGATTTCGGAGCATTCCTTGATCTGGGTGGTGTTGATGGTCTGCTTTACATCACTGACATCAGCTGGGGAAGAATCAACCACCCTTCAGAGGTGTTGAAGCTCGACCAGAAGCTGAATGTTGTTGTGCTTGATTTTGATGACGAGAAGCGCAGAATCAGCCTTGGTCTGAAACAACTTACTCCTCATCCTTGGGAAACACTTCCAGTTGAAATCGTGGAAGGTGCAAATGTCAAAGGAAGGGTTGTAAACATTGAGGATTATGGCGCGTTTCTTGAAATCACCCCTGGTGTTGAAGGTCTTGTTCACGTAAGTGAAATCACATGGGCTAACACACCTGTAAATGCCAAAGAGTTCTTCAAACTTGGAGACGAGTACGAAGCAAGGGTGGTTACACTTGACAAGGATAGCAGGAAGATGAGTTTGTCTATTAAGCAGCTTACTTCTGATCCATGGAGTGAAATCGAAAACAAATATCCGGTTGGAAGCAAACATTCCGGCCTGGTAAAAAACATCACTCCTTATGGTGTTTTCGTTGAACTCGAGCCTGGTATTGGTGGCATGATTCACATCAGTGACCTGAGCTGGTTGAAGCGTTTCAATCATCCAACTGAATTCACGAAGTCTGGCAGTCAGATTGATATCATGATCCTGAATATCGATAAAGATAACAGGAAGCTTCAACTTGGACACAAGCAATTGGAAGAAGATCCTTGGAATGCATTGCAGGAAACTTTCTCAATTGGTTCTGTGCATGAAGGAACAGTAGTAAAGCGTGACGATAAAGGTGCTGTTGTTCAGCTGCCTTACGGACTCGAAGGTTTTGCTCCTGCCCGTCATCTTTCCAAGGAAGATGGTAAAACAATCTCTGCAGATGAAACTGCTCAGTTTGTTGTAATTGAGTTCGATCGTAATGAAAAAAGGATCGTTCTGAGCCATTCAAGAATCTGGGAACAGGTTGTTGCAGATGAGAAGGAAGCAGTAGCCAAAGAGAAAAAAGCTGACGCAGCAAAAACCAAGAAAGCAGTAAAGGATATCCAGAATAAAGTAGAGAAATCTACATTGGGTGACCTGGGCGTTTTGGCAGAGCTGAAGAAGAAAATGGAAGGCGGCGAGTAATCGCTCAACTGCTGATACATATTATCAAGGTCCTGTGGTTTCACAGGACCTTTTTTTTAACAGTAATAAGTATGATTTTACTCCTGATTTGAGGACACGAAATCTACTGCATCGCAACCTTAGTGGCTGTGTAAGATTTTGGCACTCCCCAAAGAAATTCAGTTGAGATTTTTGCTTCCGGGAAAAGTGATTTAAATCTGCTTTTTCCCATCATGATGGTAGTCTTGGATGCCTCAATACCCTCATGATAATTCTTTGCTTTTGGGAAATAGTTTATTTTGAAAATCATCAGTAATACAGCCCTGATCTGATGTGGAATAAACTGGAAAAAAGGTAACCTGCAATGCGGTTCTATCGGAAACCAAATGGATGGTGTTTGTATAATATAATTATGCGAAAGTCTTTTTACTTCCTGTGCAAAGATTTTGTGATTTTCAAGACTTCCCATGTGCTCGATGACAGAGTTGGAAAAGACCAGGTCAAATGAAAAATCGGGAAATGGGCATTTTAATGCATCTGCCTGAATAGCTTCAAATAAATGCTTTGATTCATCAGGTATGGTGCTTTGCGTGAGGTTGAGCAATGAAATATGTGTAGCGGTGCTTTTCCAATTCATATTTTCCCAATAGGACAGATTACCACCTAAATCAAGGATGCGTATTGTTCCTTTCTTTTCAATCAAACCATTTATTATTGCTTCAATGTGTCTGAATCTGTTTTTCCTTAAACTGTTTACAAAGGAATCTGGATTGTTATAGCTGAATATTGAATCCAACATGAAAAGAAGTGATTGGTTAACTGTATAAAGTTACTTGAAATTAATTGTCGCAAAGTATACTAACTATTTTATCCTTCAACATATGCTGCTTGATCCTGAATTATTTCTTATCTTGAATTATGCTTGTCGATCGTTTGAAAGATATTGTAATTGTGAGGAAACTGATTTATGCTGTTATTGGAGTTGTAACATATCCAGGGTTAGCCATCATCAATAAGATTAAGGTTTCAGGAACTGAAAACCTGGAGAAACTTCCTAAATCAAATGTACTCTTTGTAAGTAATCATCAAACTTATTTTGCTGATGTGATGGCAATGTTGCACATATTCTGTGCAGTTAAATGGGGGAGAAAAAATCGACTTGGATGGCCGGTTTACTTTTTGAACCCATTTGTAAATGTAAATTTTGTTGCAGCAGAAGAGACAATGAAAGATAATTTCCTTACCAGGATTTTCACATTGGCTGGTGCCATAACAATCAAGCGAACGTGGAGAGCAGGGGGAAAGGATGTGAAAAGAGAAGTTGACGCAAACGATTATGGTAAAATCCATGAGGCATTATCCAAAAGGTGGGTAATAACATTTCCTCAGGGAACTACAAAGCCGTTTGCTCCGGGTAGAAAAGGTACAGCGCATATCATTAAGGAAATGCAACCCATAGTTGTACCTGTTGTTATCAATGGTTTTTGGCGTGCATTCAATAGAAAGGGACTTCGCTTTAAGAAGAAAGGAACTCAATTAAGTATACAAATTAAGCAGCCTTTATCATTTACTTACGAAGAAAGTATTGATGAAATTCTTGAGAAAGTAATGGATGCCATTGAGCAAAGTAGTCAGTTTATGCTCAAGGGAAAGCATCATGTTCCGGCAGTGTGACCTACCCCTCAGTCATTGATGAACAAGGCTTTCAACTCAGTGGCATCTTCTGGTTTCATTTTTTTTGCCAGAACAAGTCTAAGCTGTCTTCTTCTCAATGCACTTTCAAATACCTTTTTTTCTTCTTCCGTTTCAGTTATTATTTCGGGGACTGCTCTTGGTTTTCCATTTGGGTCTAACGCTACAAAAGTCAGATATGCTTCATTGCTTTTGTATTTATATTGTTGCGTGAGGTCCTCCCCCCAAACTTTGATATGTATTTCCATAGAAGATTTAAATGCCCTGGAAATCTGTGCTTCGATATGAACTACTTGTCCAAGCTTAATAGGCGCATCAAAGGATATATTGTCTACTGAAACGGTTACACATGGGGCATTGGAATGTTTTCCTGCAACCATGGCGGCTGCGGTGTCCATCCAGTACATAAGCCTTCCCCCCATCAGGTTTCCATAAAAGTTGGTGTCGTTGGGGAAGACCAGTTCTGTCATAATGACCCTGGTTTCAGAAGTTTTTTTAGGTAGCATGTTCAGTTATTTAATTGTAATGGATTCCGCGTCTTTCAAAAAATCGGGATCAATATCTGCACCAATGCCTGGGGTATCATCCAACTCCAGAAAATAATTGTTGTATCTGGCGCCACCGTTTACAGGATCGGTGAGATGTCCCAGTAAGCATGTGTCCAAATCATAAAAATGTATGTTGTCGTGTGCCATGGCAAGATGAACTTTTGCAGTAAGCGCCAACCTGCTTTCTACCATTCCTCCCAGCATACATTTGACAGCGTATTTTGCGGCTGTATCTGCAATTTTGATTGCTTCGCAGATGCCTCCTGATTTAGCCAGTTTTATATTGATGTACGAGCAGCTGTCATTTTGAATCAATCGGGCTGCATCATAGTGGTCAAAAATACTTTCATCAGCCATGATTGGAATTCCAACTTGCTTTTTTAACGCGGGTAATAAATTGTCGTATCTGTGGTGCATAGGTTGTTCACAGAATTCTATATTGTATGGCTCAATGGCATGTAAAACAGCCACAGCAGTGTCATAATCCCAACCCTGATTGGCATCTGTTCGTAATCCAATTGCATGACCTATTGCTTCCCTGATAAGTCTGATTCTTTGAATATCCTCTTCACCATTCTTGCCAAGCTTTACTTTAATGGTTTTAACACCATCAGCAACGAATTGAACTGCTTTTGTGGCCATGGCTTCAGGACTGCTGATTCCAATTGTCAAATCTGTTTGTATGGTTTTTTTCTTTCCACCCAGGTATTGATACAGCGGCATCCCTTTTTCCTGTGCTGCAATATCATGGAACGCCATATCAAAGGCACTTTTGATTGTTGTGTTGTATGCAATGAACTGATCAAATTCAAGCATTCTTTCCTGAATCTGGAGGGGATCTTTGCCGATGATTGTTTCGGCAAGTTTTTTGCCTACCATAAAACAGGTGTCCTGTGTTTCTCCAACAAGCATCGGGAAAGGGGAGCATTCCCCCACGCCGGTAATTCCTTCATCTGTAATTACTTTCAAAAATATGTTTTCAGCTGCATTGCAGGTTTCTGTTGCAATAACAAAAGGTTCCATGGGGATGGTCAGCCTGTATATTTCTATATTTTTGATTTTCATATCAGTAGGTTTATGCTGCTGCTGTCTCTGCACAAAGGTAATGCTTCAAGTTCTTTTCATTTCATCCTGTAGTAGTTCACTATCAAGCTTGTCCAGAAAAAACTGTGCATGATCAAGTAAGTTTTTTTTCTTTTCCTCATCCATTTTGTCAAATGTATTTACCAGCATGCCCAATCTAGAGTTTTGAAGAAAAAACTTTCTGTGTTTGCTCATGAATCGCCAGAAAAGGCCATCCCATATTTCATGCCATTGAGGCGTACTTGATTGAGCCGATTCTTTTTTGTAATCACTCATCTTGAAAATATAATTACTCCCACTGATATACGGTTTTGTCATCATAATGCCTCCATCAGCAAATTGAGTCATGCCATATACATTGGGCACCATAACCCAATCGTAGGCATCAATGAATAATTCCATAAACCATTGATAAACGTCATTGGGGTCAAATTCACAGAGCAGGAAAAAATTTCCAAGGACCATAAGCCTTTCAATGTGATGGAGATAAGCATTTGAATGTAGTTTTTTAATGCAGTTATCAATAGGCAGAATACCTGTAGTGCCATCATAGAAAGATTTGGGTATTCTTCTGGTAAAACCCCAGTAGTTGCTTGTTCTTTGCTGAACTCCTGCCTGCACGTAAACAGTTCGTATAAATTCTCTCCAGCCAATGATTTGTCTGATAAACCCTTCAGCCGAATTTATGGGAATTTTGCCTTTTTGTATTTCAGCCATACTTATGTGAACAATATCCAATGGGGTGATTAGTCCGATATTGAGCATTGGAGATAAAATACTGTGATGCAGGTACTCCTCTCTGGCTGGCATGGCATCCTCATAGTCTCCAAAGTTTGCCAGCCTTTCTTTGGTGAATTGTTCAAGCAGTTTTATGGATTCGTCTTTGGTCCATGCCCATGGATATTTTCCATTATCCGGGTTTATTTTGCCAGGGTTGTTACTGAATTTTTGCGATACGTATTCTATAGCCTCATGGAGATATTTATCAGATTCAGGAAAACTGATATGAGGTGGCTTGTAGTCTTTGGGGACTTTTTTCCTGTTTTCATTGTCCATACTCCATTTGCCGCCTATTGGTTTTTGTTTTTCATCAACCAGTAAGTCCAGTTTTTTTCTTTGATGTATATAAAAATCAGTCTGATGGAAACGGCTTTTATTGTTGAAAAAAGTGGTTCCGTCCACAATACTTGTGAGGAAATCCGGCCCCTCTGCCATCGCAATTGTTATCTGGTATTGTTTTGCAGCGCGTTGTATTCTTCTGTTCAGGAGGTAATCGTTAGGGTAAGCTATGCTTACTTCAGTTATACCCCTTTCATTAAGATTCCGCATGAGTACAGTTATGCGGTTTCTGCTGTCTTCACTTTCAATATACTCAACCAGAAACCCCTTGCTGATGAGGGTAGCTTCATAGGCTTTCATACTTGCCCGATGTAGTATCAGTTTTTGTTTATGGAATGGATATTGTCTGAAAAAAAGTTCTTCTTCTACGAGGATAACGGGTATTTCGGTATGAAGCGCAGGGTGTTGATCAAATAACTGGTGTGGGAAAATGATGGATACGATTGACATAGCTTATCAAACAAAAGCATGCTTCAAATGTTTGACATAAAAATACTCCATGGAAAAACTCAATGGTAAGCGCGTTGTTGTTGCAGGGGCCTCAGGCGGAATTGGCAGCCATTTATCAAAGCTATTGCGCCAAAGTGGGGCAGAGGTCTTTATGACCGGTAGAAATGCAGAAAAACTGGCGGCCGCGGCTGCTCATGCCGGTGTTCCGGAGGATCATTGTTTTGTTGCAGATATAAGTGTTGAAGCTGAAGTTGCTTTGCTTGGTAGCAGGGTAGCTCAGATTATGGGCACACCGGATATTTTGGTCAATGCTGCGGGTGTGGGAATTATTAAGCCAATAGAAAACCTTACACTGGAAGATTTCAATAGATCCCTCCAAACAAATCTTGTTGGAACATTTCTGTTGGTAAAAGCTTTTTTACCGGGTATGAAAGAGGTGAAAAAAGGACTGATAATCAATATTCCCGGTGTATTAGGAAAGGTTCCTATGGCAGGGGCAGCAGCCTATTCTGCAAGTAAATATGGCATTGTGGGTATGATGCAAAGTATCCGTGAAGAATTAAAAAGAACTGAGATCCGAATCACCAACATTTTTATGGGTGGAGTAGATTCCCCATTCTGGGACACCATTGACCTCAAGGTCCAAAAGGAAAAAATGATCAGGGAGGAAGAAGCTGCCAGGTCGATCTGGTTTTTGTGTCAGCAGCCAGCCAGTGGTGTTGTCAGTGAAATGGTTTTGCAGCCTTTCAATCATCAGGCCATCTGATTAGAGCATTGTTCCCTTCAGGAAGAAGTAAGCAAAATTGAAGTAGATGATTACTCCTGTGACATCAACCAGTGTGGCAACGAAGGGGGCGGATGATACCGCAGGGTCAGCACCTAATTTTTTTAATGCAATGGGTAACATGGATCCGGAAATGGTTCCGAACAGGACCACTCCAATCAGTGAAAATCCGACTACAAGCGCAACGAGAAAATAATGGGCGCCATAAACATCGGGGAAAATCTGTGACCAGATCATGACTCTTGCAAAACCTATTAATCCGAGAACTGTTCCAAGTAGGATGCCTGAAATGATTTCCCTGCGCATAACAGACCACCAGTCTGCCAGTGTTACTTCGCCAACAGTCAGGGCTTGAATGATCAGTGATGATGCCTGGGAGCCTGTATTACCACCACTGGAAATAATTAATGGGATAAAAAGTGATAGAATCAGTGCTTTGTCCAGCGCGTGTTCATAACTGGCCATCGCTGTTGCAGTGAGCATTTCCCCTAAGAATAAGACAATGAGCCAGCCCACTCTTTTTTTGAAGAGCTTGAAAATAGATATTTCCAGGTATGGTTCTTCCAATGCTTCAGTACCACCCATTTTTTGCATGTCTTCACTGAACTCCTCATTGGCCACCCATAAAACGTCGTCGATGGTTACGATACCAATCAGGATGTTATTGTTGTCAACAACCGGAAGGGCAACCCGGTTATTCATTTTAAAAACCTGGTTGGCTTTTTCCTGGTCATCGTATACGTTCAGTTCAATATAACGGCTGTCTGTTAGTTCACTCACCAGTCTTTCCGGTGGCGATAACAGAAATTCTCTGATTCTGACGTCATCAACGAGTTGCCCCTGGTCGTTGATAACATAGATTACATCAATTGTTTCTGATTCCTGTCCAACTTCTCTGATATGTTCTAGCACTTCGGCGATGGTCCAGTCCGCCTGAACCGAAATATAGTCGGGCGTCATCAATCGGCCCACACTGCCTTCAGGATATCCAAGTAAAGAAAGTGTGATTTTCCGCTCTTCGGGGTTTAACAGTTTGATAAGTTCTCGTACGGCCTTAGGGGAGAGTTCTTCCAGGAAGGAGGTCCGGTCATCCGCAGGAAGTTCATTCAGCAGTGCAGCTGTCTTCAGCGGATGCATTTCATGGATTATATCCTTTTGAATGCCAAGTTCAAGTATTTTGAAAGTACTTGCAGCTCGGTGTATAGAAAGCATGGCCATGATGGATGAGGCATCTTCCCATCGCTCCTCAATGAGTTGCGCCACATCGCTGATGTTGAGCTCATTGAGAAAATCAGGCAGCTCCAGCAGGTTTTCTTCCTGAAGGAAGAACTCATACTGTTCCTGTAAATCCATATCTTCTTTCAGTACATTCACTTGATATGCTGTTGTATTGCAAAATTAATCATAGTTTTCAAGGGTGCAAGATTATATTAAAATGATGTTCCCTGCAGGAATCAATTTAGTGTAAGGAGGATTAGCATTATTTTTACCAGGCAAACTATATTTATTCAGGAATAAGATGATTGACACCAATAAGTTCATGCAAATTAACCTAAAGGCTACAAGATAAAAACTGGATTCCGATGGCGAACAAAACTGTGGTATTTTTAGTCGGTTTTATGGGTTCTGGCAAGACCCATTATGGTAAACTTTTGGCATCATCATTGGGCGTTCCGTTTGCGGATTTGGATGCTTTAATTGAAGCTGAAGAGGGAATGACCATAACGGAAATTTTCAGACAAAAAGGTGAGTCTTATTTCCGTGCGTGTGAATCACGGATTTTACACACAATTCCTTTATTTTTTTCAACACATATGGTGAAAAATGATCATAAATTCAGTACTTTCGGCGTCTTGTCATGTGGTGGTGGAACTCCATGCTTCAACCAGAATATGGAGTGGATGAATGAGCATGGCGTAACGGTTTGGATTGCCCCTGGTGTAAATATTCTTGTTAAGAGACTCATTGGGGAACAATCAACGCGGCCGTTGATCGCAGGCTTAAGTGAAACTGAATTAAAGAATCAGGTTGAACAGCGGCTCCATGACCGGGATGTTTATTACAGTAAGTCTAATTTGAAAATTACAAATCCCTCAATCTCCGTTCAGGAACTACATGAACAAATCTTACGTACACAGGCTCTTTTTTAAAGCGGCAACAATTATGGGTTTGACAGGTGTTGTACTCGGTGCTTTTGGCACCCATTTGTTCAAACCATTACTTTCACCCGAAACATTTTCTGGCTTTCAGACTGCTACTTATTATCAGTTGTTTCATGCGCTTGCTATCATTTGTGCAGGCATCATGTACAGACATTACAAAAATAAAAAGATGCAGTTGTCTGGATATTTTTTTATGACAGGCGTTGTGCTTTTCTCGGGATCAATCTATGCCAGGGTATTTATGGAACTTTTAGAACTTGAAAAGCCCTTTGTGCTGGCTTTGATAACACCAGTTGGCGGGGTTTTCTTCATGCTGGGCTGGTTATACATGTTTCTCTCGCTTCCGACATCTCTGCAATCTGAAAGGGAATCTGAGTAAAATATGATGTATTTTTGAGAGATCCGCCTGGTGGTGGAAATCAATAAACCTCTCAAACCCAATGGCTACGAAAAAGCGCATTTCCAATAAAGGGGAAAATCCGGAAAAACTGGTGACTGAAAAGGAGGAAGCTGTTGAAGTAGCTTCTCTTTTGAAGGATGAGCGAACATTCAAAATTCTGGGTATAGGCCTATTGTTTTTTTGTTTGTTCCTTTTTGTTGCTTTCACATCTTATTTGTTTACCTGGACGGAAGATCAGGATAAAATCAGGGATAGTGGCATTAAAATTTTATTGCCAAATGACCTTGAAATCGCCAATCAGCTGGGAAGTCTTGGAGCCTACACAGCTTTTGTTTTTATGGAGTTTGGATTTGGCATAGCCTCCTATCTCTTTTGTTCATTGCTGTTTGTACTGGGCGTAAACCTGTTGTTTGAAAAGACTATCTTTTCTGTTCCACGTAATCTCCGGTACTTAATTGTAGGTCTCATTGTTTTAAGTGTAAGTGCATCTTTTTTTGGTGCGTCAGCAAGTTTCAACTGGGGTGGTGCTTTCGGTAAGTTTATTTCAGCCTGGCTTGTTGCCGTTCTTGGCTGGTATGGCACATTAGCTTTAATTTGTTTTGCGGTAATTGCTTACGGCATCTGGAGATTTAATCCTTCTTTGGTATGGCCAGTAAAAGGTTTATCAGCCAAGAGTACTGAAAATATTGTTCCCCCTGTATTGGAAGAAGATGTATTGCCTGAAGATCTTCAACCGCGGCTTGACCTGACTGCACCTGGAAATACACAGGTGCCTGTAAGGCATGGACAATCACCCTCAAGGGCGAAAAGTATAGATGAAGTTGAAAATGACGCACCTTTTGAGTTGGTGCATAAACCTGCAGAAACTACAGAAGAGGTAATCACACCAGCAGAGGATTTGCCTCTTGAAATGGCTGTTGCAGCACCTGGATTGTTACCGCTTGAGTCCCAACCGGTTCAACCTGCTGCCTCGCCCATCAAAGAACCTGTATCTGTTTTGGGTACGCCTAAATATGACCCGATTGCAGACTTAAAAGGCTATAAATATCCGTCGCTTGATTTACTTGCCCAGCATTCTGGAGAGAAAATAGTGATGGATCAGCATGAACTGGAGGCCAATAAGAACCAGATCATGCGGACCCTCAAGAATTACGACATTGATATTCAAAAGATCTTTGCTACTGTTGGTCCGACTGTCACACTCTATGAAATTGTACCTGCTGCGGGTGTAAGGATTTCCAGAATTAAAAACCTGGAAGATGATATAGCCTTGAGCTTATCAGCATTGGGAATCAGGATCATTGCCCCTATTCCAGGAAAGGGTACTATTGGTATTGAAGTGCCCAATGTCAAAAAAAGTATAGTAGGGATGCGGTCATTGCTCGCTTCAGAAAAGTTTCAGAAGAATGACCATGCACTTCCTATTGCCCTTGGAAAAAAGATTGACAACGAAAATTTTATTGTTGACCTGGCAACAATGCCTCACCTGTTGATGGCAGGTGCCACCGGGCAGGGAAAGTCTGTAGGACTTAACGCAATTCTCGTTTCGCTTTTATACAAAAAACATCCGTCACAATTAAAATTTGTGCTGGTAGACCCCAAAAAGGTTGAACTGAGTTTATATAGAATCATTGAGAAACATTTTCTGGCCAAATTACCAGGTGATGATGATGCCATCATCACAGATACCAGAAAGGTAGTCAATACCTTGAATGCACTGTGTATTGAAATGGATGAGCGCTATGATCTACTCAAGGATGCGGGCTGCAGGAATATCCGTGAGTACAACGAAAAGTTTGCTTCCCGGAGGTTGAATCCTCAAAAGGGACATAAATTCTTACCCTTCATTGTGCTGGTTATTGATGAGTTTGCTGACCTGATCATGACTGCCGGAAAGGAAATAGAAACGCCGATAGCCCGTCTTGCCCAGCTGGCAAGAGCAATTGGTATTCACCTCATTGTGGCTACTCAAAGACCTTCCGTTAATATTATAACTGGAACAATTAAAGCTAATTTCCCTGCAAGGATTGCATTTAAAGTTTCATCTAAGGTAGATAGCCGGACTATCCTCGACATTGGGGGTGCTGAACAGTTGATTGGAAGGGGGGATATGCTTGTGTCGTATCAGGGTGAGGTGACAAGGGTTCAGTGCGTTTTTGTTGATACCCCAGAAGTAGAGAAAGTGGCTGAATTTATTGGAGAACAACAGGGCTATCCCTCTGCATTTGAGCTGCCTGAGGTTATTGATGAAAAAGAAATGGAAGACAGGGAGGTCGATCTGCTGAGCCGTGATCCGCTATTCAGTGAGGCGGCTACACTGATTGTTCAGAATCAAATGGGTTCAACTTCCATGATTCAGCGGCGACTAAAACTTGGCTATAACAGGGCCGGCAGACTGATGGATCAGCTTGAAGCTTCCGGAATTGTAGGTCCGAGTAAAGGCAGTAAGGTTCGGGAAGTGTTATTTAAGTCTGAATATGAGTTGGAGCAGTATTTAAAATCAATGGAATAATCTTTTCTTTGCATCTATTATAACACAAGCTTTATGATCATCAAGCAGGTTTTATCATTTATTCTCATCGTATTTGCCTTAAACTCATTTGCGCAAGCTCCAAAAGTCAAGGGTGCTAATGATCCTGAAGCAAAAAAACTACTTGATGCGGTCAGCGCAAAGTTCAAAACTTTCAAAAGTGTAAAAGCCGGGTTTACGCTTAAAATCGAGAATGGCTCAGGAAAAGTACAGGGCACCAAGACTGGGACTGTCATGATGAAAGGCGTAAAATACAGGGTTAGTATAACCGGACAGGAGATTTTCTGTGACGGATCAACAATTTGGACATATGATGTCTCTGCCAAGGAAGTTCAGGTTACAACGCTTGATAACAGCAGTGGCTCTATTACCCCACAAAAGCTCTTTACTAATTTTTATGACAAGGATTTTCTTTTTCTCCTTGGTAGTGATGTTAAAAGAGATGGCAAGACTTTTCAGGTGGTGGAATTAACGCCAATTGATAAAACAAAACCTTTTTTTAAGGTAGTACTCGAGATTGATAAAGTGAACAAGGTATTGATGTCTACCAGGGTTTTTGAAAAGAGCGGGAACCGCTACCTTTACGCCATCAATACCATGTCTACCAGTACAGTAATTCCTGATGATACATTTTCATTTTCAACAAAAAAGTATCCGGGAGTTGAAGTGATAGATTTAAGGTGATTTTCAGTTACCCCACCGATAGGTTTTAATATCAAAGCCTGCCAGGTCAAGCACCCTGTCGGCTACTGTGGCAGCAACTTCCTCAACAGTTTGAGGCATGCTGTAGAATGAAGGTGTGGCTGGACAAATAATCCCACCTGCCAGGGTTATGGTTTCCATGTTTCTGATGTGTATCAGGTTATATGGGGTTTCTCTGGCCATGCAAATGAGTTTTCTTCTTTCCTTTAATACAACATCTGCGGCACGCGTAATCAGGTCATTAGAAATACCGGAAGCTATTCTGCCCAGTGTGCCCATAGAACAGGGCGCAATAATCATGGTGTCATATTGTCCTGAGCCTGAGGCAAAGGGTGCATTGAAGTCGTTTTTGCTGTATATGGTCAGCCCTGTTTCGAGATAAGATTCGTTACCAAGCTCGGTTTTCCATACATATTTGGCATTTTCAGTCAATACAAGTGAAAAATCATGCCACTGACTTTTTATGCTGAGCATTTTATTGATAATCAAAGAGGCATAAATTGAGCCACTTGCGCCTGTTATGGCCAAAACTACTTTTCTCATACACACAATTTGTAGTTTAACAAGCAAATTGGACAAATGTTAGCATTTTTTCAAAAAATAGGCAATTTGAAAGTGCAATTTAAAATTGTTAATTTTTTTTTAATGCTTTCACAATATCAGGATGCCGTGGTGCGTTATTACTACGGTTTTTCATAGGATATTGGATTTAAAACGGGCTGGATTTCTATCCTGGCCCTTTTTTTTTGTTCTTACTTTTTCGCATCCGGATAAAAAAAATCCCTACCGGTGGGCAGGGACTTTAAAATGATTATTTTTCTAAGATCAGGCTTCTGCCATTTGAGGAATGTGTTCACTCTTGTAACTACCTTCATCCAATTTCTTCTTTGTTTCTTCAAAAGCTGTTAAGGTTAGCTGGATGTCTTCATCAGTATGTACTGCAGTTGGGATCAGTCTGTAGATGATATGTCCCTTTGGAATAACTGGGTATACAACAATAGAGCAAAAGATGTTGTAATTCTCACGAAGGTCAGTAACCATGGATGTAGCCTCTTCCACGCCACCTTTCATATAAACCGGCGTAACCACTGAATCTGTCTTCCCTATATCAAATCCTTTTTCTTTCAGTCCGTTTTGCAGCTTAAGTGCATTTTCCCAGAGTTTCTCCTTGAGCGCAGGTTGGGTTTTCAGCAATTCAAGTCTCTTGAGGTTCCCTATAACCAATGGCATTGGGAGTGATTTGGCGAAAATCTGGCTTCGGATATTGTAGCGGATGTAGTCAATGATGCTTTTAGGACCAGCAATGAATGCTCCTATTGATGCCAT
>CANHUF010000012.1 GCA_947463715.1 Sphingobacteriales bacterium | reverse complement strand
TCAAATTCAATAAATAATAATTGCGTCTTATCTTACCTCATGTTATCATTACGACAACATTTTGAGTGTTACTGCTTTCCAAACTTTCAAAGATCTTTCAGCTTTTCAACTGCCCGCGTTTTAAACGGGCTGCGAAGGTAGCTGCTTTTATTTGTTTAACCAAATTTTTCTTTTTAAAAACTTAAAAAAAATTGTTTGATTTGCTTTTAAAAGAACTGCGCTTTTTGTGAAGCGGGATGCAAATATAGGACCTATTTTCTATTCACTCCAAATTAAATTCAACCTGTTTTACTTCACCTTTCTGAAACCCTTTCCGGCAAAGGGTTTCAGCTTTAAAAAATAAATTCTAATCATTGAATTGAATCAGGCAAATACTTGTACAAAACATCTTCCAAAAATAAGCCATGCGCAGGTGCTGAAAAATCAGCCTTTGAACAATCCTTTGCAAGTAGAATCTTTTCAAATTCATCCTGCGTAATACGCCCCCGCCCCACCTTAACCATCGTACCCACCATCGCTCTAACCATGCCACGTAGAAACCTGTTTCCCTGCACTGTAAAAACCCATCCAGAAGGAGTTCTCCCCCATTCAGCAGTTGCGATTGTACAATTATGGGTGAATACCTGCGCATTTCTCTTTGCAAAACTTGTATAATCATGCGTCCCCAATAGTGAGGTTGCCGCTTTAATCAACTTATCCTGTTCCATTGGGAAAGGGAGATACCATGATCTGTCATTTAAAAACGGATCCTTCCTGTCTGATATATGATACCGATAAAGCCTGCCTATAGCATCAAAACGGCTATGACTGCCGTCCTGCATGGGGTATACTCCGGTGACAACTATATCCCGGGGCAATATAGCATTTACATGATAAATGAAATCGCCACTTAACTGTCTATCAATAGCAAAATGAAAGAAGTTCCTGTTCGCATGAACGCCCGCATCTGTTCTTGAGGAACCAGTTAATGTAACTTTTAGCCGCAGAAACATGGCCATGGCAGACTCCACTTCGCCCTGAATAGTCTGGGCATTCTGTTGAACCTGAAATCCTGCATAGGCTGTTCCCTTGTATTGCACAGCCATAAAATAAGTCTGCATCGCCATCATCAATATTTCAAGCCAAGCATTTGCCTGAATGCCTCAATTCCTTCGTCACTTAAGAATGCTTCTTCCAGTTCAGGAAACCGATTGGTATCGGAAACCAATGGCATAATCTGGCGAAAAAGTTTTAACCGGGCCTGTTCAGTGACAAAAAACCAGGCGACCTCCAATGTCTGCTTACAGGTAAAACATTTATCCATAAAGGTCCTGACCACTAAAGCCAGCTGATTTTCCTCATCAGTTATCCCGAGTAGCTTTTTTTGAAGGTTTCGTACATCCTTTACATCTGCAGGAGAACCTGTACAATTTTTAGCGGGAGTAATTATTGCAGGAGGTGCTGTAATCTCTTTTTCTGTAGTAGTCCCTTTATCAATTTGAACATAAACAGTATCAACTTTACCTCCTGCCTGTTTTTCGAGGTAAATCATTTCAAGTTTTCCATTTTTTTCTCCCAGAAGTTTATTATCGATACTGGTCTTTATAGGTGGGGGTACACTAGCTACCTGTTCAGTTTCAGGTTTCACTCCTTTTGTATCATCCACATCCGTTGACAAGCCAAGTACTTTCCCACTAATTTGCTTTGAATTGCCCTTCTCGATTAAAGTCCACCCAGCACCATCAACCAATTTCAATAAAAAGCCCCTGTCTCTGGTAGCAGCATTCATCGTGAAACCAACTTCAGGATATACATTCTCCGGAAACCCTATTTTAATTGGCATCTCGGCTCCGTCAAGTTTGGGCAAAATCAAAAAACCTGACGAATTGGAAGAATACAATTTTGGACCGACTCTGAGATAAAATGGCTGCTGACCCTCTGCCTCTATATAGGCATAATACTGTGCATTGGCGCTGAAGAAAGAAGCTGTGCACAGGCAAAGAGCAATGATGCTTGAAATTGGTTTTATAGGCATAAAACAAAACTACAAAAGATTCGAACATTGCGTGAGGTTTTACCGCCTGTCATTTTTGACTATAACAGAACATTATGCCCGGTATCTTTGCAAAAAAGTATTAATTCCATGAAAAAACAATCAAAAGCACTGATTACAGCCTTGTTAATCTGCCTGACTGTAATTTCCTATGCGCAGCCAAAGGAAGACAGCAGTTGGCTTAAACAGCCCAGGCTTACTCCCAAACGGATCAATAATCTGGTTCACACCAAATTAGACGTAAGTTTCGACTTTGAAAAATCACACCTCCGGGGCAAAGCTTGGATTACCCTGACTCCTCATTTTTATCCAACTGATTCACTTACGCTGGATGCCAAAGGAATGGAGTTCTCTGCTATTGAAATTATCATCCCTGGAAAATCACCACAGGCGCTTAAGTATGAATACGACAGGAAGCAGGTTCACATTAAATTACCAAAAACCTATAAAAAGGGAGAACTTTATACGGTACACCTTCGGTATATATCCATGCCTGATGAATATGAAAAAGAAATTGGAGGAGACCCCATGCTGGGGGTAAAAGGACTTTTTTTCATTAACCCAAAAGGAACAGAAAAAAATAAACCGACTCAAATCTGGACACAAGGTGAAACCGAATCTGCCTCGGTATGGTTTCCCACGATAGACCAGACTCAACAAAAGACTACACAGGAACTTCTGATGACTGTTCCTGCCAAATATGTATCATTGAGTAACGGGAAACTGGTTAGTCAGAAAAATAATCCTGACGGCACCAGAACAGATTACTGGAAAATGGATCTGCCACACTCCCCTTATCTCTTTTTTATGGGCGTTGGTGATTATGCTATCATCAAAGACAGCTGGAGGGGAAAGGAAGTAAACTATTATGTGGAAAAGGATTATGCTTCCGTAGCCAGAAAAATATTTGGTAATACACCAGAAATGATGACCTATTTTTCACGCCTGACCGGCGTTGATTACCCATGGGTAAAATACAGTCAGATTACTGGGAGGGATTATGTTGCCGGTGCCATGGAGAACACAACTGCCACCATTCACCAGGAGACTGCCCAACAGGATGCAAGGGAACTAACAGACGGCAATATCTGGGAAGGAACAATTGCACATGAACTTTTTCATCAATGGTTCGGCGACTATGTTACAGCAGAAAGCTGGAGCAACCTGACCGTTAATGAATCATTTGCCAATTACAGTCAGCTTCTCTGGCAGGAATATAAATATGGAAGTGATGCTGCCTATGAAGAGAACTACAATGATATGCGCAGCTACCTGATGGGAAATAACAGCAAAAAAGATCTTGTTCGCTTTTATTATGCTGACAGGGAGGATATGTTTGATGCAGTCAGCTATTCCAAAGGCGGACGAATCCTACACATGCTGAGAAAGCACATTGGTGACAGCGCTTTTTTCAAGGGATTAAATTTGTATCTCACCACAAACAAATTCAAGGCAGCGGAAGCTCATCACCTGAGAATTGCACTTGAAGAAACCAGTGGCGATGATCTTACCTGGTTTTTTAACCAATGGTATTTTGGCAATGGTCATCCTAAATTGGATATCCAATACAGTTACAACGACTCAAAAAAAGAGGTCTCTGTGATTGTAAAGCAAATCCAGAACACAGGTAAGTTGTTTACCCTTCCCACCTTAATTGATATTCATCATGGCTACCAACACACCAGGAATATGATTTGGGTAAAAAATGCTGCAGATACATTTAGGTTTAAAGTTGCCAGCTTGCCTGACCTAATCAATTTTGATAGTGATAAGATACTCTTATGTGAGAAGAAAGAGAACAAAACACTTAGTCAATATATCCATCAGTTCTATCATGCAGGAAATTTCCTGGACCGCCGTGAAGCTGTTGAGTTTTTTGGAAAAAAACTTGATGAACCTGCAGCACTGCAAGCATTAAAAGACGCACTCAAGGACCCTTATCATGGCATCAGATCACTTGCTTTAAGCAAGCTGGACTTATCTAAAGACAGAATGAGGAAAAGTTTTGAAGAACCTATTGCTGAATTAGTTGGTGCAGAAAAACATCGCCTTACAAAAGCCGATATGATAGAAGCACTTGGAAAGACTGAAAACATCAAATACAAATCAATCTACTCGACGCTGATAACTGACTCATCATATAGTGTTGCAGGTGCTGCACTTGAGGCACTATCCAAAATTGATTCTGTTACTGCATTAAAGGAGGCAAAGCAGCTTTCAGCATTCAAAGCCAAAGGCAGGCTTGATGCAGCAATCAATAAAATTCTGATTGCCTCTGGTGACGAGAGTATTTTTGATCGAATTGCTGAAAAATTCAGTTCAATGGGTCTGACGAATGACAAATTCATGTTGATGCAACAACTTGGAGAAATGACTGGCGGGATGCAAAACAAGGATAACATTAAAAAATCTATTGACCTCATTACCGGTTTCCGGGATGAGATTCCTGAATCCGTAAAGGCACAAACAGATCCTTACATCAATGGTATGATTCTTCAGGGCATCATGCAAAAGCTGAAAGCAAGGGGTGAAACTGATCTTGTGAAATACCTGGAAGGAAAAATGAAATAAAAGAAAGGCGCCATCTTCGATGGCGCCTTTCTTTTACAGTGATAATTGATATGCTGTTACATGATTTTTCCAGAATGTGGGCACATAAAGGATTTTCTTTTCTTCATCATAACCCAGATCAGCTGTATTAGATCCCTGCTCTCTTGTATCTAAAAGCAATTTCTTTTCTCCGTTTGTTTTAACATACCAAACTGCTCCGGCCCAACAGGATACAATGAACGATGTTTCATCAACCTGAATGAGTCCATCAGTATTACCCTCCATCCCTTCTGCGAGCTTTATCCGTTCTTTATCTTTACCCAATTTATAAAGAGCACCTGCATCCAGATAATACAGCGTCTTATCTGCATAAAGAATTCCATTGGGCGCACTAAGGTCACTCAAGTAAACTTTAACCTCAAGTTTAGTTGCGTCTATGTAATGAATTTTTTTTGTTTTTGAATCAACAACATACATATTACCACGCTTATCAGAAGTAATATCATTCAAGCCCTGTGCTCCTTCCACATAGATTTTTTTAACGATGCTTCCCCGCAGAATATCTATGATTACTACAGAATCTACATCAGCAACAATCAGGAAGTCCTGAAACTTAGTCATTCCCTTGGGTGCATGCAGCCCTGTAATCCAGTTGGGATTGAGCACTTTTCCTGATAGCGTCACCAAGGAAATGCCCCCTTTGCCATCTTTTTCCCATGGGTTTTTACCATCAATATTTGACACAAAAAGCCTTTGATATTTCTGGTCAAACAATACAGATTCCGGTACTTTCAACGTAGTATCTGTAGACCAGATTTTTTGTAATTGTTGTGCACGGGTTACGTTAAAAAAGGCCAATGAGCAAATGAGTAAACTTAATTTATTCATAGTTTAAATTTTAATCAAATCGTTCTACAGCAAATGCGCTGATATCCATACTAGTCTGCTTACCACTAGCAATCTCCTCTACTATTTTACCGGTTGCAGCGGCCATTGAAATACCCAACATGGCATGACCTCCGGCGATGATAAGGTTATCGTACTTGCTATGCCGGCCTATGTAAGGCAGTCCGTCCGGACTCAATGGCCTCCAGCCGAACCAGATTTTGTCTTTGGACGGGAAGCTTACCGGGAGATTTGGAAAATAGCTTTTTGCAGCCTTAAAAATAGCCTCTGCCCTTTTTATGAGCACATTTGAGTTTAGTCCACTTATTTCCATTGTACCTCCCATTCGCAGGTCGCCCCCCATTGGGGTCATAGCCACCCTGTCATCTACAAGAATTGAAGGATAATGCAGGTTTTTCTCTACATTTTCGAAGGTCATGCTGTAACCTTTACCAGCCTGCATGATTAACTCAATTCCGAGATCCCTGGTTGATAAATTAAGCCATGAACCTGTAGCCAGAACAACTTCGTCTCCGGAAAAGGAACCATTATTGGTTAGTACTGTTGTAACCTTTCTGCCCTTTCTTTCAAAACCTGTAATTTCTGTATTCAGTTGAAGAGATACGCCAGACTCCAGCAAATGCTGTTTCAATGTCTGCATAAAGTCTCCGGGATGTAGATGAGCATCAATCGGATAAAGCACTCCACCTCTCACGTTCACCTCAACATCAGGCTCCATGGCCTGGATTTCTGCAGCAGTGTATATCCTGGTTTCAATACCCAGTTTGGCTGCATCTTCCGCCATTTCAATTTCGTGCTTTTCGGTAGATGCATGCTTATATAACATCAGACATCCATCTTCGGCCATCCGAAAGGTATTACCTAGTTCATTTTTGATTTCAGAACTGAGATGCCGGCTCAGCTGGAGAATTTCATTCATGGGAGGGATATTTCGCTCCATGGTAGCTCTACCTGATTTTTTCCAGAATGTAAGGCCCCATTTAATCAAATCCATATCCAATCTTGGTTTGATATAAAACGGGGAACTTGAACTAAGCATCCATTGTAAACCCTTAGCTATGATACCGGGTGATGCAAGCGGTATGAAATGGCTCGGAGAAATATAACCGGCATTACCGAATGAGGTGCCAGACTGTAAATCACCTTTTTCTATCAGACAAACCTGATGGCCTGCTTTTTGCAGATAATAAGCTGTACACAAACCGATTATGCCTCCTCCTGCTACTATTACTTTTCCCATATGCCTTTTTTGATTCCAACAATTTTTCTGCCCAACAATGAAATTATCATTTTTTACCAGTCAGACTCTTTATTACATTAATTTCTTCAGCCTTGTAAGGTGTACCGTCTTTCCTGAATACATCGTGAAACCAGAGTTCAGGTTCACTTCCATCAGGAATGGGTTTACTCCATTGGTAAATGGTATTGCTTTTCCCAGCAACCAATCCCCAATTAATTGCACCCACTTTATATTTTTTAAAAACAGGCAGGCAAGACTGAAAAGTACTGTTTCTGGTTCTGGCCATATATTCGGTGCAAATAAGGGGTTTGCCCAGTTTTTGTTTCTCAATGATTTCCTTTTCAAGGTTGTCTGCGTCATTGTAGTTGTGGAATGTTATTACATCTGAATTTTCCAAAACAAAATCATTGTAATTTTTATTATTGAACCATGTGCCTGATGTAAGGGGTTGCGTTGGTCGAACAAACCAGGCCCATTCAAATGTTCTTTTAAGTAGCTCAAATGAAGTCATTCCGTATCCACTGTTTCCCGGCTCGTTATAGAGATCCCACATAAGTATTCTCTTGTCGTTTGCAAAAGTGGAGAGGATATCTTTAACATAGGCTTCCAGAATTGACCAACGCAATGGGTTGTCATGCACGGTGATGCCTGGACTTCTCACCCAGCCGCTGTTATGAATTCCAGGCCTGGGCTGTGGTTGCTTACCTGGAAAGGGATCTGGATTCCAGCAATCATCAAAAATTGTAAACAATATCTTGATTTTATTTTTTGAGGCGATATCCAGAAACTCATTCATTCGCTTTTTAAATCCCTTGGGATCGGTTTGCCAGGCTATATCATGCAGGTAAACGCGCATGATGTTCATCCCAACGGCAGATGCCCAAGATAACTCTCTTGCAATCGTTTGAGGATCAAAAGATTCAGCCTGCCACATTTCCAACTGGTTAATTGCAGAACTTGGCAAAAAATTAGCCCCTACAAACCAGGGTTGTTGCGCATGCCAGACATTTGCCTGTTCTGAGGTCCATACTGCTTTATTTTGCGCCTGCAGGTTAATGACGATTATGGGAAGAAGGAATAACAGGAATATTTTTTTCATATGCTTGAATTTAGTAATTGATTTTAATGTCTCTAACGCTTTCCGGAAGCCACACCTGCATGGGATTACTTCCTCTGTTACACCAGGTATAATAGGGAATTGCCCTGACTTTTTTTACTGTTGTATTTATCGCTTGTCCATCTGCAGAAACTTCGGCTACAGGAAGATTGGCAACAAGGCTAATAACAGGCTCATTGAGAATAGTAAATGATTCAGATTCGAACTCAGATTTTTGTGGCACCAGAATGTTCCATGCCTGACCTCCGTTGTCAGCACCTTCCACACAATATATGATTGGTCCGCGTTGGAGTGCTACCCTAGAATTATTTTGCTTCAGCTCCGCTCTGGCATGAATTTTTCTGACTTCCATTGGCAACTCATACGAAACTTCATCGCCATCTTTCCATTCCCTATCTACAACTGCATATCCATTTTCTTCGGTATATGCGAAGGATACACCATTAACTTTTAGTTCTGGCTTCCGGGTAGCCCTTTCAGCAAAGCTGTACAGGCCCCCTGGAGACGGACTACTTCCAAGCCAGCCTGGGATTCTGAATGCAATAGCGGCTTTTTCCTTCCTTGTCATTGAGATGCGGCATGATATCAAACCCGTCCAGGGATAACCTGTTTGCATCTTAATCCCTATCACACCCTTTTTAAGGTTGAAATTTGTTTCGCTTCCCACAAATAGGTTTACAAAAATCTTGTTATCAAGCTGACCATAAACATAATTTCCAAGTGAACTGATAAGTCTTGCTATGTTTGAAGGACAGCATGCCGTTCCAAACCATTCCTTTCTTGCGTGTTTTCCTGTTGATGCCAGTGGATTACCATAAAAAAAACGATCACCTGAAAGTGATAATCCATCCAAAGCCCCATTATACAGACTACGTTCAAGCACGTCTATGTACTCAGCTTGTCCGGTTAGACTATTCATTCGCTGGTTCCAGAATACCATGCCAACGGAGGCACATGTTTCACAATATGCCTGTTCATTTGGCAGGTCATAATCACGGGTAAACCCTTCGTTGCTGCCTGCGGAACCAATTCCACCGGTTATATACATATTCCTGTAAACTACATCCTCCCATACCCTACGCATTGCAGTGAGATAATCCTTATCACCTGTATGTGCTGCCACATCTGCGGCTCCAGTATACAGATACATAGCCCTTACGGCGTGACCAGTAATTTCAGACTGTTCTTTTACAGATACCAGATCCTGAGCATAGCCGGTATCCTTCCATTCTGACCAAGTATATCCGCTTGCGACTTTCTTCCCACGTTCAGTAAGAAGCCAGTCTGCCAGTTTCAGGTATTTATCAACTTTTGTAGCACGGTAAAGCTTTACCAGAGCAAGTTCAAGTTCCTGATGACCGGTAACCCAGTGTTTTTTACCCGGACCAAAGGTCTGATCAAAATGATCTGCCCATTTGATTGCAACATCCAGCAATTTTCTCTTTCCGGTTGCGTCTGCATAAGCTACTGCTGCCTCAATCAGGTGCCCACCGCAATAATCTTCATGCATGCTCATATCTTTCCAGCGATCTCCGAGGCCAGTTAGTGTATAAAAAGTATTCAGGTAACCATCCGGTTGTTGTGCAGCAGCAATCTTATCAATCCACTCATCAGCTTTCAATTCCAGCGCTTTATTTCCAGTTGTTTTGATGGCATAGGCCATTGCTTCCAGCGCTTTGTACACGTCGGAGTCATCATAGAAAACACCTTCATGCTTTCCTGCCTTACCCAATAGTACCTGCTCGAAATTTCGGATTCGCCCGGTTTTAACCTCTGTCTGAAAAATACAGGCATCCAATGTTTTCGTGGCTACTTTTTCCATCTTAGACTTCCAGAATGAATCGATAATCTGCACTTTAGAAAAGTTGACCGGATCAATCTGCAAATTTTGATGCTGCGATTTTGCTGTTACAAACAAGAGGCAATACAGTCCGACGAATAAAAGTAAACGCATAATTATAAATTGATTATCAGTGGTTTATTCGGGGTAACTGTCCATGTTTTGTTACCATAAACTACTTTGTCTGTAATATTACCGGATGGCTTAATTACAGCCTTGCGAAGCTGCCCGTTCGTCCAGCTTAAATCCACTGTATATCCACCCCTGGCTTTTAATCCGATTACAGACCCTGTTTCCCATTCAGCAGGAAGTGCAGGAAGCAGCTCCAATTTACCATCATGACTCTGGAGTAACATTTCAATTATTCCAGATGTTGCGCCAAAGTTACCATCAATCTGAAAAGGCGGATGGGCATCAAAAAGATTGGGGTAAGTTCCACCACCAGCCATTTTAATTTCATTTTTATCGGCCGGATAATACGTCAGAATTGTCTTGATAGCATCGTAGGCCATAGCGGCATTATGCAGTCTTGCCCAAAGATTTATTTTCCAGGCAATGGACCAGCCTGTTCCGTTGTTTGTGCGAAGTTCAAGTGACTTTTTAACTGCATTTGCCAATTCAGGTGTTTTAGAAAGGGTAATTGATGACCCTGGGTATAGTCCGAACAGGTGAGAAACATGCCTGTGTTTCGGGTCGTTGTCTTCCCAGTCAAAATACCATTCCTGCAAATTTCCTTTCCTTCCTATCTGATAAGGATATAGTTGATCCAAGGCTTTCTGAATTTTCAGGGCGAGTTCAGCATCCAGACCAAGTATACGGTGTGCTTCCAGCATTTGACTGAATAGCTCACGTATCATGGCGAGGTCTGCAGTACCTCCGTAAAGTACTGCCCCTCTATCTCCTTTTTCCGTAATGAAAACGTTTTCAGGAGAGGTTGCAGGTGCGGTAACCAATTTGCCATTTTTATCAGGAATTAAAAATTGGAGACAGAATAAAGCAGCCCCTTTCATCAGTGGATATGCCTGATTCTTGAGGAATACAGTATCCCTTGAAAAAAGAAAATGCTCCCAAAGGTGTGTGCTCAGCCATGTTCCTCCCATTGTCCAGTTTGCCCATACCGGATCTCCTTGTCCAAAATCTCCAACCGGATTAGAGATGGCCCAGATATCAGAATTATGATGAGCAACCCAACCTTCGGTTCCATAAAAAGATTTTGCTGTTTGCGCTCCAGTTTTACTCAGGTTGCCTATAAATCCAAACAACGGCTTGTGCATTTCTGCCAGGTTTGCTGTTTCTGCAGCCCAGTAGTTCATTTCAGTATTGATATTGATGGTATAATTACTGCTCCAAGGTGGACGGACCTGTTCATTCCAGATTCCCTGAAGGTTCATGGGAACTTCAGGTGTTCTGGATGCGCTGATCATCAGGTAGCGCCCGTACTGGAAATAGAGTGAGACAAGATCATTATCCTTTATCCCTTTTGCAAATTGCCTCAGCCTTTCATCTGTAGGTATTTTTCTTCGTTCAACATCGCCAAGGTTTAGTTTAACCCGGTTATAGAACCCTGAAATATCTTTTGTATGAGCCTGCTTTACAAGATCATAATTTTTTCCTTTTAATTGACTAACCAATTTAGCAAGTTCAGCCTGTTCATCCTTTCCTGCAGATGCTGGATTTTTTTCATGACCGTTGAAACTTGTTGCGGCTGTAACATATAAAATTATTTCACGGGCATTGCTGACCCGTAAAAGCATCCCATCTGTAGTAATTTTTCCATCAGTGTGAAAAACTCCGGCTTCCGTTACAAAACGCATAGAGCGGGAAGAGTCATATTGAACAGCATCCTTCATATTGCCCCTGTAATTAGGTTCTGCAAGGGATGGCGCTATGCCGAACATACTCAACCTGTTTTTAAAAGGGAGGAAAGTCCCCAATTCTGCTTCTGTTCTATGCTTGAGCAGGCTGTTGAATGAGACTGAAATATTCAGTGATTTTTTTCCGGAGGCTTTCAGGCGGATGAACATGGCCTTATCAGGGTAGGAAACAAATGTTTCACGGGTGTATAATGTGCCATCAGATTCAAAACTAACACTGTGTATTCCGGTATTTAACTCAAGTTCCCTCCTGTACTCAGCTGCAGAACCAATTCCGAAATCAATGATGAGGTTACCCATCGGCGCATAGGAAGCTGAAAATTTACCCTGCATGAAACGTGTTAAACTATCCGCTTTTTTATAATCGCCGGCAAAAAGGGCTGCCCTGATCATAGGGAGGTATTGCTTCGCATCAGGATTCATGTTGGGATCAACCGGATATCCTGCCCACAGGGTGGATTCATTGAGTGAAATTCTTTCCTTTTCGATACCGCCATAAACCATGCCACCAATTCTGCCATTGCCAACAGGCAATGCATCTTCAAAAACAGTTGCTGGTTTACTATACCAAATAAAATCCATTTCCCCCTTTTGTGCAAAAACACAGTTAAGCGGGAGTAACAATAGCAGGAATATTTTTTTATGCATGAAGATCAATTAAATAACCTGAAATCCGTGAGCATATGGATCGTCAGTGGGGTCAATAGAAATGGTATTATGCCCGTAGATCTTAGCCCAACCTTCAATCGATGGCCTCATGGCTGGCTTACCCGCAACGGACGTTTCCTCCTCGATTCGTCCAGTGAATTTACTTCCGATAATACTTTCGTGTATAAATTCATCACCCTTTTTCAGTTTGCCCCTTGAATACCATTGTGCCATTCGGGCACTTGTTCCGGTACCACACGGAGACCTGTCAATCGCTTTATCGCCGTAGAAAACAGCATTCCTCGCAGTTGAATCCTTATCCAGCACATCGCCGCACCAGAGGATATGGCTGCAGGAATGAATTGTTGGATTAAGGGGATGAACAAATGTATACCGTGCATTGATATTGCTACGCAATGTCCTTGCCATGCTAATGAGCTGGTCTGCTGTAAAATCCTGCAACCCAGGGAAATTGGGTTGTTTGTCTACTATAGCATAAAAATTTCCTCCATAAGCCACGTCAACATTTATTTCACCAAGTCCCGGGCAATCTACAGAAAGATTTTCCTGATCAAGGTAACCTGCAACATTGGTAAGTCTGACAGAACTGACTTTTCCGCTGGACATGGTATAAGTGATTTCAACCAGTCCAGCTGGTGCCTCCATTCTAATCGTACCTGGCTGCTTTGGTGTGACCAATCCTGACTCAATAGCGGCTGTTACGGTTCCAATTGTGCCATGTCCGCACATCGGCAGACATCCGCTTGTTTCTATAAAGAGAACTGCAAAATCATTTTCAGGATCATGCGGTGGATACAAGATACTCCCGCTCATCATGTCATGCCCTCTGGGTTCAAACATTAGGCCTCTTCTTATCCAGTCGTATTCCCGAAGAAAATGTTGTCTTTTCTCACTCATGTTATTTCCCTCCAGGGCGGGACCACCAGAAATAACCAACCGCACAGGATTACCGCAAGTATGGGCATCAATGCATTCAAAAACATGACCCGATAAACGATGCGAAACATTATTTTGTGATAACGATAAAGATTGGGTTGGCATAGTTCTACAAGTTAAATAAAATGTCGAAATTAGCCGACTACAATCTTTTGAAATGGAAACTTACGGAAGAATTCTATTGATAGCCATGCCTATTTTTCTTTTATTGGTTTTGTTTGAAAAATGGTATGGATGGCGAAAAGGGATGGATACAGTCAGACTGATGGATATGATTTCCTCCCTCACATCAGGGGTTACCAATGTTACCAAAGATGTGCTCGGTCTCAGTGTGGCTGTAATTGGTTACGGCTGGATGGTTAAACATCTTGCTGTTGTGCATGTTTCTTCTGGCTGGATAACATTTATCATTGCTTTTCTGGCACTTGACTTCTCGGGATATTGGGTACACCGGATTCAGCATACCACCAATTTATTCTGGAATGCGCATATTATACACCACAGCAGTGAGGATTTCAACTTAGCCTGTGCGTTGAGACAAAGTATCTCGGTCTTTGTTAGACTGTTTACTTTTTTTCTTTTGCCCGCAGCATTACTTGGTGTTCCGGGTAACGTGATTGCCGTTGTAGGGCCATTGCACCTTTTTATTCAATTCTGGTATCATACCCAACACATAAAGAGGATGGGTTTTCTGGAACATATTATTGTGACCCCCTCCCATCACAGGGTACACCATGCAATTAATCCGGAATACATGGACAAGAATTATTCCCAGGTATTTATTATTTGGGATAAATTATTCGGGACTTTTCAGGAAGAAAAGCAGGAAATTCCAGCTGTTTATGGCATAACGAGACCAGCAGCTACATGGAATCCAATAAAAATCAACTTTCAGCACCTGGCGTTGCTCATACAAGATGCCTGGAGAGCTGGGAAATGGCAGGATAAACTTAAAATCTGGTTTATGCCAACAGGATGGAGGCCAGCAGACGTAGCAGCCGGTTACCCTGTTTATAAAATAGATGACGTGTATTCATTCAAAAAATATGAACCAGATCAATCAAAAGGATTCAGGATATGGTCAATGACGCAGTTGCTGTTTTTGCTTTTATTTGTTTCACATCTGTTTGCAAACATAGCTGAGATAGGAAGTCCATCGATTTTTTATTATGGTGCTTTTTTATTCCTGTATGTTTATGCCATGACAGAACTGATGGACAGCAGCAAAAGTGCATGGATATGGGAGTTAGGAAAGACTGCAACGGGGTTTTTCCTCATGTATCTGCAGGGTGGCTGGTTCCAGGTAAACAAATATTTCCCAGGTGCCGATTATCTTGTTGCAGGGTATTTAGTTGTGACGTTCGTTACTGCAATTATTTTTTCAATGCAGCAACAAAAAACGAACAATTCCAATTCAGTTATGGCTTAGCACCTTGTGCTTTGATGTATTTTTCAACAAGTTTATCCAACAACCTGAGGGTCAATGTTCCTTCAGAGAGTATGGTATCATGGAATTTTCTGATGTCAAACTTATCGCCCAATTGAGTACTGGCTCTTTGCCTCAATTCTTTTATTTTTAGCTCTCCCATTTTATAGGCCAGTGCCTGACCCGGCCAAGCGATATACCTGTTAATTTCTGTATTGACTTCATGCAGGGAAAGTGCAGTATTGTTGGCGAGGTATTCAACCGCCTGTTCCCTGGACCATCCTTTTGCATGTAATCCCACATCAATAACAAGCCTGCAGGCACGCCACATATCATAAGTAAGTTGTCCAAAACGACTGTATGGGTCTTTATAAAGCCCCATTTCATAACCCAGTGATTCAGCGTATAGTCCCCACCCTTCTCCAAAAGCATTAACATACAGGTTTCTTCTGAATTGAGGTAAATTTTCAAGTTCCTGAGTGAGTGACATTTGCAGGTGATGACCCGGAACTGCTTCATGCAATGTCAAAGCCTCCAGTGTATAAAGGGTGCGTGATGGCAGGTTATAAAGGTTGACCCAATAATTACCTGCACGTGTACCATTGATGGGGGCAGGAGAATATCTTCCAGCCGTGTAGGTTGGTGCAATTTCTGATGGAACAGGTTCCACGCCATAGGGCTGCCGGGGAAGCCTGCCGAATAAAGCAGGCAGCTTACCGTCTATCTTTTTGGCAATAAATGAGGCCTCTTTGAGCAACTCTTCTCCAGTTTTAGGGTAGAATTTCGGATCACTTCTCAAAGACGTAATAAATGCCTGTAAAGAACCCTTAAAACCCACCTGATTCATAACATCCTGCATGGATTTTTTTATCCGTTCAACCTCTTGTAATCCGATATTGAAAACCGAATCATATGAAAGGTCTGTAGTTGTATAATGTCTTACCCGTTCCTGGTAAAATAATTTTCCCTGAGGAAAGAATTGTGCCCCCGGCTTTTTGGGTGCAGCAGGAAGGTATTCCATTTCAAAAAAGTTTTTCACCATTTTGAAGGCTACAATGACCTTGTTTATTATGACACTTTTTGCCCTTTCCTGAATTGCGATCCAGTCCGTAGCACTTACCCCGTCAGGTTTTCTCATGAATGGCTTCCAGAATACAGACTGTTCTGGTAGATTGACAATGTGGATTTCATAGGTATTATTGAAGCTTTTAACCACATCATAGGGTTGTGCAATACCTATCTTCAATCCTTCACGCATCAGCCCGAAATGCTCTTCCATATAACGGGGTAAATCACTTAGCTTAAGGAGGTATTCTTCAGCATCTTTAACTGAACGCAATGTGGTATTT
>CANHUF010000011.1 GCA_947463715.1 Sphingobacteriales bacterium | reverse complement strand
ATGACTTCATCCCAGCCCTGGACACTTGAACAGGGATTTCTCGACATCAAACTCATTTCTTTTGCAGCCGTTTATACTGCCTCCTGGCAATACCTGAACAGGAGTAAACTGAAAAATGAGCAGCTGCATTTTCTCCTGCAGATTTTTGCGGGGTTCCTTATAGTTGCATTCCTGACTACAGGGTTTACAAGGCTGGGAGAAATCCGTGAAACTTACCTTGCAGGAGGATCCGGACCAGCATGGCTGAAGCTGGGTATCCGGTATCTCTTCATGGCAGTGATTGCTTTACCCGTTTGGGGATTAAAAAAAGATATGGAACTTTTCTCCGGCAAACCAGTCGGGAACAGGCTCCTGTCTATAGGATTCAACGCACTCTTCCTGGGTTTGATCTGCAACGAATTCATCCATTGGATGGATGTGCTGGGCTATGCCAATCAGTATAAACTCGGACTCAGCATCATTGCAGGTCTCTATGCCCTGGTGCTCATTGTGATAGGTTTGTTGAAAAACAGGAAGCATGACCGCATCAGCGGAATGAGTTTGATGGGAATTACATTGGTCAAGATTCTTTTTTACGACATGGCTAATATGGGCAATATCAGCAGAACCATGGTACTGATAGTAATGGGTCTTATCCTCCTCATGGCTTCATACATGTACAACAAACATATTGCTAAAATGAAAAATTAAATGATTTCAGTTTTTATGTTCAGGAATTCCGGCAGCTGTATTTGAAATAAAACTGATGCGCAGTCTGCGGAATTCAGCTACGTGTTGTCCTTTGATTTGAACAGCCCTGAGTGAGATTTGCTGAGAACCCTTTTCAATATCAAATGTGCCAATCAACTGCTTACCCCATGACTTCATTTCGGGAGCTTCAATCCGCGAAAACCTGTCGGGTCCCTGTATGCTATCTGATACATATGCCTTATTGATCCGGAAAGTTTTCCGGGAGCCAGCAATGCTGATGTCAATTGCAGCGCCAACATCCTCCGGTTTACACTGATATTCCATACTAACAGTATACTTACCCGCGCGGATACATTCCAAGTTCCATTGGATACTGTCTGAAGTTGATCGCCATCCGGAAATCCAGTCATGAGCCCATGCATGACCTTCCCTGAATGTAATGCCATTCGTAACCATTGCTTCAAATGCAGGCAAATCAACCCCCTTTTCGGATAGTATAATCGTTCTCTGAAGATCCATTGCTGTGACCTGATTCGCGAACCAATCCCGATACAAGGAATCCATCTTTTTCACAACAGGCATATCAGGTTGATACCTGTTCACATTTTCTTCTTTGGTGTCCATGACCTTGTACAAATGATATCCCGACTTATCGATTGCGTAACGATTTCCATCCATCAGGATACTGCCGGGAATGGGTACCACAGGTACGGTCATTTGATTCACATGCGTGTAAATATTGCGCGCTGGTAAAATCATTTCGGATTGACCCAGCATCAAATTACTCAGATCAACGCCATCCAATTTTGATACCGGTGCGGTTTGCAGTCCGCATAGATTTTTAAGCGTTGGGAAAAGATCGATATGTGCGGCAGGTATATCTGAAACACGCAACTGTTTTATCTTACCGGGCCAACGAATAAAAAAGGGAACACGAATTCCTCCTTCCAGCACGCTGCCCTTTGCTCCTTTCATACCGGCGTTGAAACGTTCACCATTCGGACCGTTATCAGATAGAAAGATAACTATGGTTTGCTCCTCAATACCTGCTTTGCTGAGGTAATTCAGGATTTTCCCAATATTATAATCCATGTTTTCAACCATACCGTAAACAGAAGCAAGTCGATCATCCAATCCCATTGCCTTATACTTTTTAAAATAAGCATCAGGAAGCTGAAAAGGTGAATGTGGTGCGTTGAAAGGCACATAGCAAAAGAAAGCCTTTCCTTCTTTTTGCTGCGCTTTCATGAAACGAATAGACGCATCCGCAATAATATCGGTGATGTATCCTTTCGTATTGATCTCTTCACCATTTTTTTCCAGAACAGGATTGAAATAGTTAGATAAGTGACCGGCTGAAAAACCAAGGTGCTCGTCAAACCCCTGATCAATAGACCTGTTGGGATAATGAGCACCATTATGCCATTTACCGAAAATACCTGTGGCATATCCGTTGACCTTGAAAAGCTCTGCCAGTGTAAACTCTTCTGCGCGCATAACTTCCAGGCCCTTAGAAACTGAAATCACACCTGTAGAAAGATGGTATTTACCTGTGAGAATGCTTGCTCTTGTAGGTGCGCAAAGTGGTGAAACATAAAACCTGTCCATCCGCATACCATCCCTGGCTAACTGATTTAACGTCGGGGTATGAATGATAGGGTTTCCATGAATACCCAAATCACCATAACCCATGTCGTCTGCCAGAATAAGCACAACATTAGGTGAGGTCTGGCTGATTGCAGATAAAAATGTGCAAACGAAAATAAAGGAGATACATAGCCTGATTAACATGAGAACTATTTAACTTATCTGAATTTACTGCATATCAATATCAAATAGGGTTAGAAAGAAGAATATCTTTGTAGCTGCTTATATGTTACCTTGAAAAGTTTAACCATGAGAATAGTATCCATTTTTCTTACAGGTATTTTACTGATGACTGCTGTGCAAGCTCAGGAAAAAAAGGAAACCGCAATTCCGGCTGCTTCAGACAGTGCTCTGGTCATACTTTCTACCAATTCCGGTGAGCATTTTGCAGGCTATATTGTTTCAGAAGACCCACGCGAAGTGACCATCAGGCTCCAAAACGGCAAGCTGCTTTCCATCCCGGCCTATACCGTGAAATCGATCAAACCCGCTACACGAGAGAATATCATTGGAGGTAAAGTGGTATATCCCAACCCGCATCCCTCCCGGTATTTTTATACACCTTCTGCACTACCCATGGATAAGGGCGAAGTTTATATTCAGACCCTTTATGGCGTGGCTTTTCAGGCACAGTTCGGGATAACCGACAGGTTTTCGCTGGGTGCCACAACAACGATAGTAGGAACACCGCTAGCACTCACCACCAAGTATTCCATACCTGTGGATGAGAAAAATACTTTTGCTGTAGGAGGATTGGCAGGATTTGTAGGATGGGGAACACAGACCAGTTTGGGTATCGGCTTCGGAACCTATACTTATGGCACAAAGGAATCCAATATCACCCTGGGTGCAGGACTAGGTTGGGTGAGAGATGGAGATGCTGTAGATTACACACCAACAGGAGAAATGATTGGTCCATTTGCTGAAACCAACAGCACAGGTATTTTTACATTGGCGGGTAACAAAAGGTTATCCAGAAACCTGAGTATCATGGGTGAGTTCTGGTATGTTCCGGAAGGTGGCTTCTTCTTTGGCGGACCTTGTTTCCGCTTATACAACAACAGGAAATCAACATTTGACCTGGGAATCTGGACAATAGGTGGTATCTCAGACGTAAGCCTCCCGGTATTCCCCGTATTCAGCTATACCTTTAAGTTTGAAAAGTAAAGAGATTACTTTACCACATTCATCTTGACGCGAAGAGAAGAAGTTTTGGAAAAATCAGAAGCAAATGTCACTTCTTTTCTTTCAGTTGCAGTGCTGATAATGATTAGTCCGGTATTGGGAGGCATTGTACCCAGATTGTTAGCATAAAAGAGTAAGTCATACGTGCTGAAACTTTTACCATCAAGGTCAAATTGCAGGGGTTTGTCAGACAGTATCTTGTTCCTGAATAATACGCCCTTATTCACATAGAGCGTGATTTCATCTCCATCCACCACACCGTTGTCGTAGACTTCTACGTGCACACTGTCTTCCAGGAATTCAAGCGTTTTGATGACCACAATATCTCTGTCTTTTCTGAAGACCACCGTATCGTCAATCACAACATTAACTGACTCCCCATCAACCTGATAAATGGTATCAACAAGTGCCCTACGCGAAACTACCGCAGCAGCCTGTTCCGCTGTAGGTGTTAGCGGTGATGAAACTGCGCTAGAATTTATTGTGATTGGGAGCGGATTAGCCACCGGAGCAATATCCTTACCTGCAACTTTCAGTTTCAACTGAACTGTTCCGGTTCCACAATCTGTGGTAGAGGATTTGCTGGTTGAAGTAAAAGTACCTGCAAGAGCCTCGTCCTTTTGCTTCAGGGAAAACTGCAAAAGGCAGATGCTTTCAGCTGACGGAAAATTAGTTTTGAGAATGGATTTTTGCGTTAGTAAAATCACCCCGTTTTTGAGTACTCCCTCAAAAGAAGTCTGACAATACATGTTCTTGCTTCTGCTGATGGAAATACCTGAATAGGTTCCATTTCCAGCCTCTTTGAAGGAAAGAGATATTTCATAAAAACTGCCAGCCTCCAGGATTCTGCCTTCCCATACATCATTCGGAGCAGGCTGCGCTAGGGCGGCTGCTGAAGTTGCAGAAAGAAGGAAAAACAGGTAAAGTCCGATTTTTCTGACGTAAAGTGCGATATGCTGGGATACATTGATCATGGTGAAACACCCAAATATATACAGCAATTTTACGGAATGCAAGTAAATCTCCGGAATTAACGTGTTATGCTATCTAATCGCAAAAAAATATTTAAAATCAAAGCGTTGTGCTACTATAACGTGATAAACACCCCTCCTACCGGAGGTAGGTAAACCTGCCAGGCCTGTCCGCCGTGGCGGAAGGGGTGCCGAGACAAATGAACGAAGTGAATTTGTTGAGCCTGCCTGACGGCAGACAGGGCGGGGTGGTGGTATTCAGATTTAATATCCACCACCCCGTCACCTGCCTACGGCAGGCAAGCTCATTCGCCAGCACCTTCAGTGCTGACTCATTCGTGCCACCCCTCCTACCTAGGGTAGGTAAACCTGCCAGGCTTGCCAGCCGAAGGCTGGAGGGGAGTTTTTAAATTTTTATTTGCTCAAATCAATCGCTCAACCCCAAGAAACCCAACAGGCATCTCCGTCTGTCCATGGAGGGTGAGGTCCCGGAGGATTTCCCCAACAACGGAACTGAATTTGAAACCGTGTCATCTGCAGCAGGAAGCCACACTCACTTAACCATCAGTTCCAAAATTAAATGAACACTAAATTATACTATTAATAGTTCAACTTTGCATAGTAAAGATGTGTAATGAAATCGTCTGATTCATTAGTAGTTACTGAAATTGCTATTAAACCTTTTACAAATCCTGATGAATATTCTTTAAGTATCTCTTGGGAAGCTTGTTTTTTATTAACACTATCTCCAATTGCATTGAATATAATAAGTTCAGATGATAAATACGAACCATTCTGAAATTGACTTAAATAAACTTTTGCTTTTGTTTTCGCAAGTGTATTCATGTCTGGAGTACTTCTTTTGGGAAGCTTTACCGCAATTAGGGCATAATTCGTATTATCAACTTCAATTAATCTTACTCCTTCAAACTTTTCAACATTATAAACTCTTCTGGCAAAATTGATAATTGAAATTTGATTACCAGTAAAGTCCTGAGCGTTAAGAAAAAAAGACAATGTTGTTGCTATTAATAGAAATAAGATTTTTTTCATGACTACCAATATAAATAATCGTAGAGCCTGGAATAATAATTAGAACTATAAGAATTTGATGTATAATTATTATAGACATGAGTACCACTTGCGTAGGCAATCGAAATTTGTTTTATAGCTTCGAGCTGATCTTTTTCAAATGATGATTTAATTTTTTCTTTTTCTTGCTCTAGTTTTCTTATTTCTTGTTTTTCAAACCAATCACGCGTAATGTTATTTTCAACTTTCTTATTTATTTCTAAAATAAAAGGATCAATCTCACTGAAAGTTTTAGAAACTGGATTGACTTTATCCAGAAGAACTAAAATCTCTCTAATAGAAGAAGATTGTTGACTTGAAGACCAAATAAGCTTTGCTTTTCTCAAATAAATAGCGCTTTCTTCTTCAATTTTTAATCTATAAATATCTTTAACTAAACCAGCAGCTTCTATATAACAGATGTTTGAAGACTCTGGGACAGTATATAAGTTAAAAATCGCTTCATCATATTTTTGTTCAGAAGCTAATGCCTTTGATTTTGCAATTATTAAAGGACATTGATTGATGAAGTAATTATTAATTTTTGACAAACCCTCAGAGACAAATTCCTGAATTTTGGGTTGATCTGTATCGAAATTTTTAATCGCATCTGACATTGCAGATCCAAGATTAGATCCATACCCCTTTATTTGTATAACATATGAAGCAAATATTGTCTTTCCGAATGCATCACCAATGTGTAAGTATATTTCAGCTGAAATTGAAACTCCAGAAGAAATTCCAGTTATTATATTCTTCTTGGTGGTGATAAACTTGGTATATAAAACAAATCTAGGATTATTGAAATTATTTCCACCAATTCCAGATTTTGCTACAATATTATTGATTTTACTAGTTAAAATTGACAAAGAACTTTCTGGAAGTTTAGATTCGCTGTTATTAACATATGTATTAAGAGGAAATAGATACTTCGAATTAGATTGACCATGAGTGGAAATATTTAGAAATAATCCCCAAAATAAAATAGAAATAAATTTCATAAGTATTATTTGTCCCCTATGATTATTGTTGCCTCACCCAACCCACTAGAAATTAACTTCGATGGAATATTATAAGGTGCTTTTTTTAAATACTCTTGCAAATTTCTCAGAAATATTCTTGCATCCACTCCTCTATTTGAAATATCAAGTAAGGGGATTTTAACTTGGTCCACTTTCATAAAGTTTTCAGTGTAGCTAGACACACTATACTTGGACTTAAATGTATTTTTCTGAAGCCAATCTTCAATAATCTGACTGAGCGATTGACCTTGAAACTCTGAATCCAAATTAAGTTCCCAGTCTTTGAAAATCTTGATTTGCAAAATTATCTCTCTTCCATTTTCAAAAAGATCATCAAAATGGCTTTGTATTTGATTTGTAAAAAGAGGTAATTTGTTTTGAATCTCTTCTATTAATATTTCTGATGTTGATTTGTTGCTATTATTATTTGAGGTGGAACCTGTAGATGCAGAAATACGTTTACTGGTATATGTATCTATTGCTTCAATTGTAAAATTGATCAACTTTTCTCCATTAGTTTTTTTGTTTACAACCCACCATATTTGAACTAAGATATCAGTCTTGCTTGATGAAATCATTCTGTCTAGCAATGATAGTTTAATTTGATTTTTTCCTGCACCATTGGTAATTGCATCATCTAATGTAATTTGTCTTTCAGCATTTTTAATTTCATTTTCTGCGTCTTTCATAGGAAACCCATTTTCAATCATAAGTGACCCAATCTTGGAAATAACCTGACCTAATTCTAGATCTTCCTGAAAAGCTTTTTTATAATCAGGTACTTTCATGGAGGAGCCTTCATTGGATATTTCTGTATAGAAATACCTTTGAAGACACCAATTATCACTAGGCAAAATCATTAAAACAGGTTTTTTAACTTGAGATTTAAGCTCAAATAAATTGCACAATAAAACTGCAAAAAGGATAGTTTTTTTAAAAGCCATTATCTAACTTTTTTATGATTTTCTGGTTCTGCATTTCTTTTAAGAGATTATCTCTTTGCACGCAAACTTTCATTGCAGATTTTTTCTTTTTTCTTGAAATTTTCACACTTTCAACATCTGTATCTTCAGAAGATACAATATAATTTAAATACTGTCCATTTCTTTGAAAAAAAACATCAAAATAAGATTTAAACTTTTGCTGAGATTGATAATCCCTAACAATTGGATATATTTTATTGGCATTATTAAAGCCTCTGAACAAAACCATTTTAACAGCATCAATCTTTGCACCTTCAAGACATTTTCTATCCCTTCTACAATAATTATAGATAATAAAACAAACTGAACCATTTTCAGCATTCAAAAATTCTACTTCCAATTCATTGCTATACCTTTTATCTTGACTATATGCTAATGCCAAAATAAATAGTGAGTTAAGAAGAAAGAATAATTTTCTCATATATTATGCAGATGTAAAAAAAAGCGGAAAACTAAGTTTTCCGCTTTTAGAGAATTAATTATTTGCTACTATAGGTTTAATTGATAATTTACCTCCATTGACAATAAGTCCATATAATTTACCATGGAACTTATGTACATTTTGTGATTCTTCAAGAGCTTCCTTTGAAGCAACTAACTCAAGTCTATTTTCTTTATTGAAAACAACATAAGCATCTTGAATTTTTGTACCATACTCTTTTGGACCATTTGAACCAATTTGATTTTCATTTTGGTCATTCAAAATAGTATGTACTTTACGATACTTATAAAGAACGATTGAATATCCATCTGCCTGTGTTGATATTAAATCATAAGGCTTTTTTCCAAGTTTAGAATAAACTTCTTGACGAGTCATACCAGGAGTCAAATCAGTTAAATCATCTGCGTTAACAAATGTTACTATCTTAACAGGATTGGGCTTTGCATTCTCAATTGGAGCAGTTAGAATTTCTCTATTAGATTCCACAGATAGGTTTACTTCTTTTGCAGCAACTGTAACCTGTGGCTTTGGAGGTTCAACTGGGGCAAGAGATTGAACAATTTGTTTAGGTGCTCCGCAAGACAGAAGAATTGATGAAGTAAAGGCAAAAAGATAAAACGGTTTTACATTTTTCATAAATAGGCATTTAGTTTAGTGAATAATTAAAAATAGAAAATTAAAGAAATAATTGAGGACTAGTCTTTTTTTATTGTATATCTTTCCACTTTACTCATTTCTTCAACCGTAAGCCAATCATTGTATACATATTGATATTTTTGAAATTTATTATTTAAGCAATTTGTATTTATCATAAAAAAAGGTGTCTCTATATATGTTTTGTTCTCATAGATATATGCTTGAGTACGAAATATTGAATCAGTTATATTAACACTGCACTCGGGTATACTATATTTAGTGATAAGTAATTTAGTAAGATACTCTTCTTCTCCAAAATCACTTTTATAAGCTAGTTTACCAATTGATAGTGTTTGAATAGATGAATTAAAAATGTTGTATATATTCCAATTGTCATTTATCAAATAATATAAGAAATTAAAATTGTTACCAACTCTTGATATTGGCAACATTTCTTTATTATCATTTCTAATTAATGTTATATTTTTCAAATATTGTTCAATATTTTTAACAAATTCAAGTATCAGTTTTTGAGACTCCTTACTTCTTAAAAATCGATAACATATTTGATTCTCAGAAACAATAATCAATGGATAAAATTCAAGATTACTCTTTTTAAAATCTGGTAATTCAGACTGCTTTATAGCAACTTGATCAATTAGATTAATTAAGACATTTACAATTGAATTGAAATTTTTATTTACAACAACTGAACAATTTATTCGAATTAGATATTTGTCTGCATTTGATGCTTTAATAGGTTCATCTGTTGAAATATTATAATCAAACATTGAACCAATTTCACTTTTAAATGTATTGATAAAATTTTGAATTACATATACTTCATTAGCACGATTATTCATCTTTGTTGCAAGATTGACAGAGAATAGACTACCCTTCACATTTGCCTCTATCCCAATTGACTCACAAAAATTGACCAATTTAGAAATGTTTGCATCAAGTTTAATTGTAACAATATAACCATAATCTGTTTTCTCACTCTTTACAATTTCATAATTTGTGATTTGACCATTAGTAATACTAACAATTTTATTCAATACTATGCTGTCATTTTCTATAACAGTTGTAGTTGTAATAAATGTACCAAATACCTGTTCAAGTGCATTTAATTTCGCATTAGTTAAGGCAATATTTTCATCAACCCCTGTCCCAAAAGCAATAATTGTTTCTAATTTCGCATCTTGAGCAAAAGCAAAAAATGGAAAAAGAATTAGAATAAAAAGTTTTAATAACTTATTACTCATCAGCTTTTAGGTTTAAAATCAAATAACTGTATATAAATAAACGACATTCTTTTTACGATTATTTGCTTTTAATATCATTATATTTTTAGAAAAATCAACTACTAATTGATATTCCAATCGTGCTTTTTCATGATCTCTGATATGATAAATTAATGAATCAGAAGTAGATTCTTTAAAGATTATATCATACAAATATTCTCCCGAGATCATTTTACTCCCCTTAAATCTGTTTTTCACTAACAAAGTACTGTCTTCTATTACAATAGAACCTTCACACTTAACTGTCATAAATGCAGCTTTCATTGTATTAAAAGTATATATCTTTTGAGCATTTGTATCAAAAGGACCTAATAAGGAAATAAAAATAACTAAGAGCAATAATATCCTTTTCATATTTGAGTTTAAATCAAAATCATTATACTTAAAGTTATTGACAAAATATTTGAATAAATACATTCATGTAATTTATTTAAAGTTGAAAATTTCAGGGTTTATATATCTAAATTTTTAATCAAACATTATTATTTCATTACCAATTTTTCTAGAGAAATGAGTTCGTTATAAAAAAGATTAAAAAATGAATACTATTATTAGAAAGTTCATTTTAGATTACCTTAGAACAAATGGTAGAGCAGGAATTGAAGAATTAATTATATTTCTAAAAATATCTACATCAGATTCATTACTTTTAACTTTATCATAAAATTTATTTGACCAGATAAAATCACCATTAGCCTTTTCATATATTCTTAAACCAATCGCTAGCTCATCTGTCGTTGACTTTATACTTATTGCGTTTAAATAAGCCTCTGCAACCTGACTCTTTAAATTCTCCATGGTTACATCTATGTACATTACAGCATCAACACCTAAGATAAAGCACAAATTATTTTTTGGAATTTTTTGTAAGGTTTCTAGGTTAACTAAATTTCTTTCGCTCAAAATTTTATTTGTTTCATCCGGATTCTGAATCAATGTAGATAATGATTTTTTTGACAATAAAGTGAAATATACAGATTGAAACTTTGATGAAACTACATTAAGCCGTTCCTGAGTTTGACGAAGAAATTCTTGATTACCAGATCTTGAGAAAAGTGCTGTTGATGGGGGAATAATAGCAATTTTTTTTGTCCTACTTAATATTTTGAATAGTTCGGGATGTGTATATTTTCCCCACAACGCATCTTTACCAATTGCATCTTTTTTTAGAGCTAAATTTATTGACTGCGAATAAGTTTCAAATAGATTTAAAAGTAATATCAATAAAATTAGGTGTTTTTTCATTTTGATTTTTTTATAACCAGGATTTTAAAATACCAATTATTGTAATCAATTTGATTCTTATTTATCGAACAACCAATTTATTTATTAAATGACATATAATGTCATTTAAATTTAAATGAACGCATTAAAATAAAATCTAATATGAATGAACCATATTAGTTTCTATCAATGTTTATCCCGATACCTAATAACAGAAAAAATGTAGAAATGCAATAAATTTATCAGCAATCAAATCAGGAGTTCCAATCCAAAAAAATCTTCATTGTCCTAATAAAATAATTTGCAAAATATATACAATTTATTACACCACTCTTTACTAAACTATGCATTAAGTGCTAATATTGAGGCGATTATAGCGATCCACACAAACCAACCTCTCCAGGTCCAGCGAATAAAATTTTTATCTTTTGAAAAAATATATGCGCCAATAACACCAAATAATCCAAGAAAGAGACCTAACATAAATGCAGCAGGATAAAATCCAATTGTCATTTCATCTATTTGTTTGGAAAAATTGACTTTTTCATAAGGATTAAGTCCGTTTTTTTTCACTTCATTTCTTAAGTTTTGTTGAAGCATTTTTAGCGCCATTTTCTGTTTGAAACTTGGCTTAGATCCAATTAAATGTTCAAAATCACTTTTTTTAAGTTCTAGAATATCTTTAATGCTTATTGACAGTTGATCAATATCAACTTCTTGTACTTTGTTAGTTGAAATATCGGCAATTGGTTTTACTAATATGGCAGCAGGCCTGAATCCTAAACATAAAATACTTGTTACTAATGTGGTTAACAATATAATTTTTTTCATGTCTCTATTTTTTGAATCAATCTCTAGCAACCTAATTTATTACATACATGTTATTGTTGTCAAATAATTTGAAGATATTTATTAAGTGGTAAAGTATTTTATTATATACATGTTAGATTAAACCATATTTTGGTGAAAATCTTCAAATCAACCGCTCAACCCCAAGAAACCCAACAGGCATCTCGGTCTGTCCATGGAGGGTGAGGTCCCGGAGGATTTCCCCAACAACGGAACTGAATTTGAAACCGTGTCCACTGCAGCAGGAGGCTACACTCACTTTACCATCAGTTCCGGGCAGATGACCCAGCATGAAATGTTCATCCGGCGTATTGGTGTAGCGACAGGTTTTCAGTGCCGATGTAGCTGCTACTGTTCCCGGCAGGTATCGATTGATAAAGTCGAGTAGGAGCTGTTCATCTTTTGCATCAGGAATTCGGTCTGTGCCATCGTAACTTGTCTCTTCACCATGCCCGTGATACGCCAGTTTAAAACCTTTCGGTCCGCCGGCATCAACATCATCCAGTGCCGGAAAGCCATAAAAAATACTATGCCCATCGGGCTCAGCCAGCGTCCAGCAGGGAAAAACATGCTTGTTGAATGCTGAAAGGTTATAGGGTGTCATCCATCCCATAACCTGGCGGGTTACTGTCAGATGATGATTCAATGCCGGTAGCAGCCTGCCCATCCCAGCGCCAGCTGAAAGCACGAGCCTGTCTGCCCGGTAGGTTGCTTTGGAAGTATGGACCACCACGCCATCGCCTTCAAGTTGCCAGTCAATAATGGTTTCACCTTCTTGAATCTCGGCCCCCAGTTGCCTGGATAATGCCACATAAAGTGGAATGATTTTTTCTGGCAACAGCAAACCTGCTGCTTGTTCAAAAAGGATATCCATCTCTTCAGGTACACTGAAAACGGGATAACTTTTTTTTAATTCAGCAACAGTTAGGCTTTCGACTGGAATGGAATAAAGTGATGCCGACTGCCGCACTCCGGTAATGAGTGGATTATCGGGCAAGCCTATGTATAGCAAACCTGTCTCATGATAAACCTTTTCTCCCGTTACTTCCTCGAGTTCCTGCCAGCTGGCATAAGCTCTTTCCAGCAATGGCACATAGTCTGGGTGCTCAAAATAGGCTTTGCGGATGATGCGAGACTGTCCCCCATGCGATCCTTTTTCATGAGGTATACTGAATTGTTCCAGTCCGAGCACTTTCATCCCGCTTTTGGCAAGCTGGTAACATGCAGAAGATCCCGTAGAGCCTACTCCGATTACAATGACATCAAAATGATTCCCATTCATCTGGATCGATTATTTCCGTTTGATGATGACAAAAAATACATCCCTACTGATACTGAAACCCAATCGCTCATAAGCCCTGATGGCACGGGGATTATCTGCACGCACATGCAGAAAAGGGGTTTCACCGCGCGTGATGATTTCAGCACATAAAATACTCATGAGGTGGGATGCATATCCCTTCCCCAGAAAATTAGGGTGGGTGCAGACTGCACTCACTTCAGTATAACCGGTTACTTTCATGCGTTCACCGGCTATCGCTGCCAGTCGGGTTCCTTCCCGGATACCGATATACCTGCCGAAAGACATGGTATTGTTACTGAAAGGACCAGGCCTTGTGAGTGCAGTTAATTCAATCATCTCCTTCACATCTCCTGCTCCCATTTCCAATACAGACTGTTCTGGCAGCATCTGCGGATGAAAGACTTCGCAGACCATCTGATAGATGGGCGTGGTATACACTTGCTCAAAGGCTTCCGGAATTTTGACCTGCCTGGGTATAAGTACATAAAAGCTGCGGTCTAGCGGAATGATTTCTTGCATTTCCTTCAGGTCTGCCTCATTCCAGGCATCCATGGTGACGAACGGCGAAACCGACTCATCAAAAAATTTCACCCGCTCAGTGCCTTTGTTCAACACAGCCTGTCTGGTGCTGAGTGCATGCCAGATGGGATTATCCAATACATGTTCCATACCCTTCAAATGAAAGATGAAATTAATACAAAGATTTGCGTAAATGGCGGTAAATTAGAGCATGGAAAAAAATCGCAGACACTTCATCAAAAATATGGGCGCCTCTGTTGCAGCAATAGCAGTTGGACAAGCAGCCAATGGCAAAAATCAGACAGATAAAAAAATACTCCATTCGTCTGTCAGGGTAAGTGCCAACGATAAAATCCGTATCGGACTAATTGGTGCGGGTATCATCGGACATTTTGATACGGATGCGGCACTCAAGGTGCCTGGCGTAGAACTGGTGGGGGTATGCGACCTCTATACCGGCCGCATCGATGCAGCAAAAGAAAAATATGGCAATCAGCTCTTTACCACCCGCGATTACAGGGAATTACTCAACCGGAAAGATATTGATGCAGTGCTGATCTGCACACCTGATCACTGGCACCAGCGGATGGCCGTTGATGCCATGGAAGCCGGCAAACACGTGTATTGTGAAAAACCCATGGTACAAAAAATTGAACAGGGTTATGCCATCATCAATGCCCAAAAAAAATCTGGCAAAGTATTTCAGGTTGGCAGCCAGCGTGCCAGCTCTGTGGCGATACTCGAAGCACAGAAACTGGTGAAAGCAGGTACCATTGGAGAACTATCCTTTATCCAGGCTTTTTGCGACAGAACAGACTCCCGCGGTGCATGGCAATACAGCATCCCGCGCGATGCTTCACCCGAAACCATTGACTTCGACCGCTTCCTCGGTGATGCCCCCAAAGTACCTTTCGACGCCACGCGCTTTTTTCGTTGGAGAAACTACAAAGACTATGGAACAGGAGCCGCGGGCGATCTCATCGTGCACCTCCTCACCGGTATCCATGTCATCACCGGTTCGCTGGGTCCCAATAAGATCTTCAGCCTGGGCGACCTCAAAATGTGGAAAGACGGTAGGGATGCATACGATGTGGTGAATGCGCTGATGAATTATCCTGAAACGCCACAACACAAGGCCTTCCAGGTTTCTACCCGTGTCAACCTCACAGATGGCGAAGGCAAAGGTGGCTTCGGCATCAAACTGGTGGGCACTGAAGGCGTTATTGATATTGGATGGAATGAATTTACCTACCGTACCCTGAAACGCAAGTCGGCACCGGGTTATGGCGGTTATGACTCTTATGAAAGCTTTTCTGCAAAAGGAAAAGAGGAGTTTAAAAAATGGTACACATCCAAGTATGGAGATGATTTCGGAGGATACGAAATAGGCAAGGAAATGGCCTTCGCACCACCAAAAGGTTATGACGACAGGCTGGATCACCTGACGGTATTTTTCAATGCTGTACGCACCGGTTCTGCGATTGTGGAAGATGCTTCATTCGGACTCCGGGCAGCAGCACCGTCAATCGCCTGCAACCTCAGTGCAGCACTGGACAAGCCCATTAAATGGGATCCTGTTGCCATGAAACTTTTGTAAATCACCGGTAATCACCCCTTCTGCCTGCACGCGGTAGCGGAAGGGGTGGCCCAGACAGAGCGAAGCGATTGTCAGGGCCGGGGTGGTGGAAACAGAAGCGCATTTTTGGATATTTTCAAAATAATAGGGCAAATTGTTGAATTGTTGCGAACATTTCTTAAACAAAAATGTTGATATAATTCAATAAATTAGCTATGCAATACTGCTGCCACCCCAACACCACTACTGAATCTTCCACCATTACTGTAAACATCAATGGTCAGCTCGACTGGGACACATTTACCAACGAACTAGAGTTCGAATAATGTCTGTCGTTCAATATGATGTTCCTGCACATGCTTAACTTTGCATCATGCTCAGCTCTTCCACCATCAGCTTTCTCACGGAACTCAAGGAGAACAACAACAAGGAATGGTTTGATCTTCACAGGAAAGACTATGAGCATGCTAAACAGGATTACCTGCAGTTTGTAACCAGTGTGCTCAACAAATTAAAAGCACTTGACCCTACCCTCGAAAATCTTGAACCGAAAAAATGTGTGTTCCGCATCAACAGGGATGTGCGGTTCAGTAAAAACAAAGACCCCTACAAAACCAATAT
>CANHUF010000010.1 GCA_947463715.1 Sphingobacteriales bacterium | reverse complement strand
CCATCCATGGCTACGCTTCATTACGGGCAGGCTATTTTTGAGGGGATCAAAGGGTATCGGCTGGCTGATGGAACAGCTGCTGTTTTCAGGCCTGAAGACAACTTCAAACGCTTTAACCGTTCAGCCAGGAGAATGGAGATGCCGGATGTGCCGGAAGAGATTTTCCTGGGTGGTATGAAGAAGCTTATTCAGGTTGACGAGAGCTGGATTCCGCAGGATTACGACCATGCCCTTTACATCCGTCCGTTTATGTTCGCCACAGATGAAGTGATAGGGGTTTCTCCTTCTGCAACCTATAAATTCATGATCATACTGAGTCCGGTTGGACCCTATTACGCAGCCCCTATGCGGATATACGTTGAGGAGCATTTTGTAAGGGCTGCACCCGGAGGTGTAGGTTACGCCAAAACAGCTGGAAATTATGCTGCATCGCTTCATCCGGCAGCTGTTGCCCGTGCCCGAGGGTATGATCAGATATTGTGGACAGACGCCAATGAACACCGGTATGTGCAGGAATGCGGAACCATGAATGTTTTTTTTGTACTCGATGGCAAGTTAATTACCCCCGGACTCGAAAGTGGGACCATTCTGGAAGGTGTTACCAGGGATAGCGTGATAAAAGTAGCCGGAGATCTGGGTATTGCTGTGGAAGAACGAGAAATAGCTGTAGATGAACTGTCTGATATGTACAATGCAGGCAGACTTACCGAGGCTTTTGGTGCAGGTACAGCAGCAACAATTGCTAAAATAACAGAGTTGCGTAACAGGGAAGAGGTGATGACATTTAATCCGGAAAATGCTCCTGTTGCAGACAGAATAAAGCAGATTCTGACTGAAATCAGAGACGGTAAAACAGCTGATTTACGCGGCTGGATGGTGCCTGTAGCCTGATAATTGACAAGTAATTATAAAATTTTGGGTCAGGCGTTTGGATTTTGAAAATTAAACCATACCTTTGCCGTCCCGTTAAAAAAATAGGGTATAATGCCTACAATTCAACAGCTCGTAAGAAAAGGAAGGGAGATTATCAAGGCCAAGAGCAAATCAAGGGCACTTGATGCATGTCCACAGCGTCGCGGTGTTTGCACACGCGTTTATACTACAACACCTAAAAAGCCAAACTCAGCCCTGAGGAAGGTCGCGAAAGTGCGCCTGACCAACAAGGTAGAGGTAATCGCTTACATTCCAGGTGAAGGTCACAACCTCCAGGAGCACTCCATTGTGCTGATCAGGGGTGGTCGTGTGAAGGATTTGCCAGGTGTACGTTACCACATCGTAAGGGGTAGTCTGGATACTGCAGGTGTGAAGGACAGGAAGAAGAGCCGCTCCAAGTACGGAACAAAGCGCGAAAAGGCTAAAAAATAAATTCAAAACATCGAAATCTAAATAGATGAGGAAGTCCAGAGCAAAAAAACTACCACTTGCGCCAGATCCAAAGTTTAACGATACGCTCGTTACACGTTTCATCAATAACGTCATGTGGCAGGGCAAGAAAGATGCGGCATTGACCATTTTTTATGACGCGCTTGACAAGGTTTCTAAAATGACAAGTGAGGATGGATATGAAGTTTGGAGAAAAGCTTTGTCAAATGTAACCCCAGCTGTAGAAGTTAGAAGTCGCCGTATCGGTGGTGCAACCTTTCAGATTCCATCTGAGGTTAGGCCCGACAGAAAAATTTCTCTCAGCATCAAATGGCTTGTGCGTTTTTCACGTGAGCGTAATGGTCGCAGCATGGCTGATAAGTTAGCCAATGAAATCGTTGCAGCAAGCAAGGGTGAAGGTGGTGCATACAAAAAGAAAGAAGATACACACAGGATGGCTGAAGCCAACAAGGCTTTCGCTCACTTCCGTGTCTGATTCTGTTATAAAGTTTTTAAAGGGGATGCAATACTGCAGCCCCTTTTTTATTTCCTATTCTCCTTGCCTTTCACTAACTTTGCACCCGCAAAAGTTCGGGGTCTTTTTAGGATCCTGAAAACGCGATCATAATAATACATTTTAAACAATAAGAATAGTCATGGCAGACTTAAAATTTCAACGCAATTTCGGTATTGCCGCACACATTGATGCCGGTAAAACCACTACAACTGAGCGTATCCTGCGCTATACAGGAATGATCCACAAGATCGGTGAGGTGCACGATGGTGCAGCTACAACTGACTGGATGGAACAGGAAAAGGAGCGTGGTATCACCATTACTTCAGCTGCAGTTAGTTGTCAGTGGAACTTCCCTACAGTTTTGGGTAAGGCTACTGCGGATACCAAAAAATATTATTTCAATATCATTGATACTCCGGGCCACGTGGATTTCACGGTGGAAGTTGAACGTTCCATGCGTGTACTCGACGGACTGATCGCACTTTTCTCAGCAGTAGATGGTGTTGAGCCCCAGTCTGAGACCGTATGGCGTCAGGCTAACCGTTACAAGGTTCCACGTATTGGATTCGTGAATAAAATGGATCGTAGCGGAGCGGACTTCCTTATGGTAGTTCGTCAGGTAAAAGAAATGCTTGGTGCAAAAGCTGTTCCCTTGCAGTTGCCGATAGGTGCTGAAGATAACTTCAAAGGTGTGGTTGACCTGATTAAGATGAAAGGGATTATCTGGCATATGGAAACAGAGGGAATGACCTTTGATGAGATTCCTGTTCCAGAAGACATGGTTGAGGAAGCGAATGAGTGGAGGCAGAATCTGATAGAGGCAGTTGCTGAATACGACGATAAGTTACTCGAGAAGTTCTTTGATGATCCAAGCAGTATCTCTGAGGATGAGGTGCACGAAGCAATTCGTAAAGCCTGTATCGATCTCAGTATCGTTCCCATGATGTGTGGTTCATCCTTTAAGAATAAAGGTGTTCAGACTGCACTTGATGCAGTTTGCCGTTACCTCCCTGCTCCTGTGGATATTGATGCAGTAGAAGGTATCAATCCTGATAACGGGGAAACAGTAGTTCGTAAGCCTGAAGCTTCTGAGCCATTTGCTGCCCTTGCATTTAAGATCATGACTGATCCGTTTGTGGGACGTCTGGCATTCTTCAGGGTGTATTCAGGTCATCTTGACGCTGGTTCTTATGTGTTGAACGTAAGAAGTGGTAAGAAAGAGCGTATCAGCCGTATCATGAAGATGTTTGCAAACAAGCAAAATCCGATTGATTTTATTGAGGCTGGAGATATTGGAGCTGCAGTAGGTTTTAAGGAAATCAAGACCGGTGATACCCTTTGTGATGAAGATCATCCGATTGTTCTTGAGAATATGTTTATCCCTGAGCCTGTAATTTCGGTGGCTGTTGAGCCAAAGGCACAGGCGGATGTTGACAAGATGGGTATGGCTATTGCCAAGCTCGTTGAGGAAGATCCAACCCTTCGTGTAAAAACCGATGAGGAAACCGGACAAACGATTCTCAGTGGAATGGGAGAGCTGCATCTGGAGATTATTGTTGACAGGATGCGCCGTGAGTTTAAAGTAGAAGTTAACCAGGGAGCTCCTCAGGTTGCTTACAAGGAAGCATTCCAGTCTACCATTGAACACCGTGAAACACTCAAAAAGCAAACAGGTGGACGTGGTAAGTTTGCTGATATCGTTTTTGAGATGGGACCCGCTGACGAAGAATGGCTGAAAGAAAATCCCGGAAAGCAGATGCAGTTTGTCAATGATATTTTCGGAGGATCTATTCCCCGTGAATTCGTTCCTGCTATCCAGAAAGGATTTGAGCAGTCTATGTCTTCTGGTATCCTGGCTAATTACCCTGTTGAGCACATGAAGATTCGTGTATTTGACGGAAGTTTCCACCAGGTTGACTCTGATTCCATGTCTTTCGAGTTGTGTGCTAAATCTGGTTTCCGTGAAGCTGGTCGCAAGGCTAAACCCGTATTGCTTGAGCCAATCATGCGTGTTGAAGTAATCACACCAGAACAATACATGGGTGATGTTACCGGCGACTTGAACAGGAGAAGGGGTATGCTTGAGGGAATGGACAGCCGCGCAGGTGCACAGGTTATTAAAGCCAAAGTGCCATTGAGTGAAATGTTTGGCTATGTAACACAGCTCCGTTCACTTTCATCTGGCAGGGCATCTTCTACCATGGAGTTCTCTCATTACAATCCAGCGCCCAACAATATTGCTGAAGAGGTAATAGCCAGGGTAAAGGGTAAGTCAAAAGACTAATCACAGACTTTCAATAGAAGTTATGGCCCCGGAATATTTTCCGGGGCCATTTTTTTTCATTTATTTTATGTTTTGTTTCAAATTTCATTGGATTTCTTTTGTAAGTATGAAACTATTCCTTACTTTTGCATCCCCGTTTAAAAAATGGGAAACAAATTATGTCACAAAGAATCAGGATAAAATTGCAGTCATACGACCACAATCTGGTTGACAAATCTGCTGAGAAGATTGTTAAGACCGTTCGCAGTACAGGGGCCGTTATAACAGGACCAATTCCTCTTCCTACACAGAAGCGGATATTCACTGTGTTGAAATCCCCTCACGTTAACAAGAAGAGCCGTGAGCAGTTTCAGTTGTCAACACACAAGCGTTTGCTTGATATCTATACTTCCTCATCACGTACTGTTGATGCGTTGAGTAAGCTTGATTTGCCGAGTGGTGTTGATGTTGAGATTAAGGCCTGACCGCTTTATAAGTGCACTGTTGATGCAGTGCGAAGTTCTTTAGTTTTCATCTCCCAATTGATTGCCGTTGGCATGAGAAAAAGGAGCGCTGAATTTAGATTTTCTCTCTCTTAGGAGAGTTTAAATATAAACAAGCCCTTCGAGGTTTGTTTACTGTCGGTACTTCCATCCTGGCGATTCAGGAAGACGGAAAAGGTCGATAGCAAACTGGGATTGAAGTGGGGTTATGCCCCATTGTCCATTTAACCGAAAAGGGTATAAAATTTGAACCATGAAAGGAATTATCGGTAAAAAAATCGGGATGACCAGCATCTTCGGTCCCGACGGGAAGCAGACCTCCTGCACCGTCATCGAGGCTGGTCCATGTGTGGTTACGCAAGTAAAGACCAGCGACAACGATGGTTATACTGCACACCAGCTAGCATTTGGCGAAAAATCAGAAAACAGGGCCATTGCTTCAGTTAGGGGCCATTTTGCAAAGGCTTCTTCTACTCCAAAAAGTTTTGTAAAAGAGTTCAGGGATTACAGCCTTGAAAAGAACGTGGGTGAGTCTGTCACTTGCGATATTTTCGTTGAAGGCGAGAAAGTTGACGTTGTAGGTACTACCAAGGGTAAGGGTTTTCAGGGTGTTGTAAAGCGCCATGGTTTCTCTGGTGTTGGTGAGCAGTCTCATGGTCAGCATGATCGTCAGCGTGCGCCGGGTTCTATTGGTAACTCATCTGATGCTTCCAGGGTTTTCAAGGGTATGCGTATGGCCGGCCGTATGGGCGGTGATCGCGTAAAAGTGAAAGGCCTGAAGGTTGTGAAGATTTTCGCTGAAAAGAATTACATCCTTGTAAGCGGATCAGTACCGGGCCACAATGGTTCAATAGTTTTTATTCAGAATTAATTCAACGCATCGAACATGCAAGTAGACGTATTATCAATAACAGGAAGTAAGACTGGCAGGACAGTAGATCTGCCTGAGGATATTTTTGGTGCGGAGCCGAATAACCACGTGATTTACCTGGCCGTGAAGCAGTATCTTGCTGCCCAGCGTCAGGGAACACACAAGGTAAAGACCCGTGCAGAAGTTAAGGGTGCAAGCAGAAAGCTGCACAAGCAAAAAGGTACAGGCGGAGCCCGTAAGGGTAATATCCGTAACCCTTTGTACAAAGGTGGTGGTACCATTTTTGGTCCAAAGCCACATGGTTACGACATCAAGCTGAATCGTCAGGTTAAGGATCTCGCCAAGGTGAGTGCCCTGAGTCACAAGGGTAAGGCCAATGCCATCGTTGTGGTAGAAGACATGCAGCTTGAAGTACCAAAGACCAATACATTTGCTGGAATGCTCAAGGGTTTGAGCATAAGCAATAAGAAAGCTTTATATGTAACCTCAGAGTATAACGAACAGGTTTTTGTAAGTGCACGCAACATTCCTTCAGTGCTCACATCAGTACTATCCGACATCAACACGTATGACGTGATGAATGCTGACGTACTTGTGCTCAGTGAATCTGCTGCAAAGATGTTTGTTGACCAGGAAGAGGGAGTTGAAGCTTAATTGAATTAATCAAATTTTAAACAAGAGATATGAAACTTGCTGATGTACTGGTAAAGCCCATCTTGTCTGAGAAGGCAAACCAGCTTTCAGAAAAAAGCCGTGTTTATTCATTCAGGGTTGCTCGTTTTGCGAACAAGCTGGAAATAAAAAAAGCGGTTGAGGAATTCTATGGTGTCACGGTTGAAGATGTTCGTACTGCTGTAGCGCCTGCAAAAAGTAAGAGCCGTATGACCAAGGCAGGTGTTATCAGTGGCCGTAAGCCATCCTACAAAAAAGCATTTGTGACCGTTGGCGAGGGTGATACCATTGACCTTTACGCAAATATTTAATTGAAAAAGAAGCCTGAGGGCAAAAAAATAAGAACATGGCATTAAAGAAGTACAAACCAATTACAGCGGGAACCAGGTGGAGGATAGGAAACGCTTACGCTGAGGTAACCACATCAACTCCTGAAAAGTCTCTTTTGGAGACAGTCAAGAAGACAGGTGGCCGCAATGCGCAGGGACGTCGTGCAATGCGTTATATTGGCGGTGGTAACAAGAAAATGTACAGGGTAATCGATTTCAAGCGTGACAAACATGCAATTCCTGCAAAAGTTGCCACGATAGAGTATGATCCTAACAGAACATCCTTCATTGCATTGTTGAACTATGCAGATGGTGAAAAGCGTTATATACTGGCTCCTCAAGGACTTGAAGTTGGTATGACTGTTATCAGTGGTCCAGCTGTTCCTCCTGAAGTTGGTAACACCCTCATCATGAAGAACATGCCTTTGGGTACCAATCTTCACAATATTGAAATGCAGCCGGGGCAGGGTGGTAAGATTGCACGCAGTGCCGGTGCTTCTGCCCAGCTGACCAATAAGGAAGATAAGTATGCTGTACTCAAGATGCCTTCTGGTGAATTGAGAAAAGTATTGATAAACTGTTTTGCAACTGTTGGTGTTTTATCTAACTCTGATCATAGCCTTGAGAGTATGGGTAAAGCAGGTCGGAATCGCTGGAAAGGTATTCGTCCTCGCAACAGGGGTGTAGCCATGAACCCAGTAGATCATCCGATGGGTGGTGGTGAAGGTCGTTCTTCAGGTGGACATCCACGCAGCCGTACAGGTAAGTATGCAAAGGGTGAAAAGACCAGGACACTCGGTAAGGGCAGTGACAAGCTCATTATCCAGCGTAAGAATGGTAAAAAACTCGCCAAATAAGCAATCAGAAAAGAACTCATAACTAGAAATAAAGAATATGGCTCGTTCAATTAGAAAAGGCCCGTATGTTGCGGCTAAATTAGAAAAGAAGGTTGAATCGATGAATGATGGCAAAGCTAAAAGAGCTGTCGTAAAAACCTGGAGCCGCAGGAGTACGATTACACCAGATTTCGTAGGACATACTTTTGCTGTACACAATGGTAATAAATTTATTCCCGTTTATGTAACAGAGTTCATGGTAGGTCACAAACTTGGTGAGTTTTCTCCAACCAGGAACTTTAAAGGACATTCCAGTAAGAAAGCATAATGAATTAGCCCCGTTCACAGGGTAGTAAAAAAACAATATGGAAGCAGTAGCAAAATTGAGAAATTATCCCACTTCACCCAGGAAGATGCGCCTCTTGGCTGATCACATCCGTGGATTAAAGGTAGAAAAGGCTGTAGCAATTTTGGAGCATCATCCTCAGCACAGTGCAACACCACTGAGAAAACTTGTTCTTTCTGCTGTCAGCAACTGGAAGCAGAAAAACGAAGGTGGTAATGTTGAGTCCCTTGTTGTGAAGACAATTTTTGTTGATGGCGCGCGCAGCATCAAGAGAATGCTTCCTGCTCCTCAGGGACGTGCTTACCGCATGCGCAAACGCAGCAATCATGTAACTGTTATTGTTGACGCACACAATTAAGAACTTTACAAACTGAATCATAATGGGTCAAAAAACGAATCCAATTGGCAACAGGTTAGGTATTATCCGTGGATGGGATAGCAACTGGTACGGCAGCAAAAAAGACTATGCACATAAACTTATCGAAGATGATAAGGTACGTGGATACCTCAATGCCCGTATCAATAAAGGTGGTATTGCCAAAATAGTTATAGAGCGTACACTCAACAAATTAATTATCACAATCCATACCTCCAAGCCCGGTATCATCATCGGTAAAGGTGGTGGTGAGGTTGACAGGATTAAGGAAGAGTTGAAAAAACTCACTGGAAAGGATGATGTACAAATCAACATCCTTGAGATCCGCCGTCCTGAGCTTGATGCAACTATTGTTGGTGAAACCATTGCCAAGCAGATTGAAAACCGTATCAACTATAAGCGTGCCATCAAAATGGCTATTGCTTCAACAATGCGCTTAGGTGCTGAAGGCATAAAAATCAAGGCGAGCGGTCGTATCGGTGGTGCTGAAATTGCCCGTTCAGAAGAGATGAAGGATGGTCGTGTTCCTTTGCATACTTTCAGGATGGATATCGATTATGCATCAGTATTTGCCCAGACTGTTTACGGTAAGATTGGTATCAAGGTATGGATTTGTAAAGGTGAAGTTTTGGCTAAGCGTGACCTGAATCCAAATATCATTGGTGCAAAATCTGAAGGTGCTGAAAGAAGAGATTCACGCGGTGGAGCTGGTCGTGATGACAGAAGAGGTGGTGGACGTGATGACAGAAGAGGTGGTGGTTCAAGGGATCGTAGGGGTTAATTAATTTACTAACGGGTATTCATTAAAAATACTTCAACATGTTACAACCAAAAAGAACAAAACACAGAAAGGCCCAAAAAGGAAGAATAAGAGAAGTAGCTAAACGCGGTACTACCCTTGCTTTCGGTTCATTTGGCCTCAAGGCTCTTGAGCCTGTGTGGATGACCAATCGTCAGATAGAAGCAGCACGTCAGGCAATGACACGTGCAATGAAACGTGAAGGTAATGTTTGGATCAGAATCTTCCCTGATAAGCCAATTACAAGAAAACCACTTGAAGTGAGGATGGGTAAGGGTAAAGGTAATCCCGAATTCTGGGCAGCAGTAGTTGAGCCAGGAAGAATTTTGTTTGAAGTTGAAGGTGTTACTATGGAAGTTGCTCAGGAAGCAATGCATTTAGCTGCCGCTAAACTGCCCATAAAAACAAAGTTTATTGTACGCAGGGATTTTGCAGCATAAGGTATAAGTAAGTTAAACAACAGAACCATGTCAAAGAAAATCGATTTTTTAAAAAGCCTTACAGCGCTGAGTGAATCAGATATTAAGGCCAAAATCAATGAGGATGAATTGCGTTTAAAGAAATTGCAGTTTGCCCACGTTATTACGCCACTCGAGAACCCAATGAGTATCAGGGATTTGAGAAAAGACATTGCACGTCTCAAAACTGAATTAAAGAAAAGGGTTACTGCCTGATTGGAGCAGTTCAATTAAAAAACAATCCGGTAACTGCCGGGTATAAAATAGAAAGAAATGGTTGATAGAAAACTTCGCAAGACCAAAACAGGGGTAGTCTTTAGTGATAAGATGGAAAAGACCATCACTGTTGCTGTTGAAAGAAAGGTAAAGCACCCCATCTATGGAAAGTTTGTAAAGAAAACAACAAAATTCCATGCTCATGATGAAAAAAATGAGGCGAAGCCTGGTGATGTGGTACGCATCATGGAAACAAGGCCTATGAGTAAGACAAAGCGTTGGAGACTTGTTGATATCATTGAAAAGGCCAAGTAGGATTCACGAAGTGGTCAATAGACAAATCGTTTAACCAGAAGGCGACAGCCGATTAAAATATAATAAAATGATTCAGCAAGAATCCAGATTGAATGTAGCAGACAACAGCGGTGCCAAAGAGGTACTCTGTATCCGTGTACTGGGAAACAGCGGACAGGATTATGCCAAAATTGGTGATAAGATAGTTGTTACTGTTAAAGATGCAATCCCTGCCGGTGGTGTAAAAAAAGGTACAGTTGCGAAAGCTGTTATTGTAAGAACTAAAAATAAACTTCGCAGGAAGGATGGTTCATATATCCGCTTTGATGACAATGCAGTTGTATTGTTGAATGCAGCTGATGAGCCAAGAGGAACACGTATTTTTGGTCCAGTAGCCAGAGAGTTAAGGGATAAAGGATACATGAAGATCATTTCACTGGCCCCTGAAGTACTTTAATTGCGTATAAACTGCGTGAACAACGCTTTAAAATAAAGAAGATGAGCAATAGATTCAAACCCAAATTCAACATCAAAAAGGGCGATACCGTAGTGGTAATCGCGGGTGACGATAAGGACCCCAAGAAACCACGTAAGGTCCTTGAAGTTTTCCCCGACAAAGCCAGGGTATTGGTTGAGGGTGCTAACATTGTAACCCGTCATACTAAGCCTTCTGCCCAGAATACCAAAGGTGGTTTGGTGAAGAAAGAAGCTTCCTTACACATCAGCAATATTATGTTGTGGGATGCCACAAAAGGTGAAGCTACAAAGATTAAGCGTACAAGGGAGAACGGAAAATTAATAAGAATTTCTAAAAAGTCAGGGGAGGTAATCAAATAATGAGCACAGCAACTTATACACCCAGGTTACAGTCCAAGTACCAGAAAGAAGTGGTACCTGCACTGATGAAAAAATTCAGTTATTCTTCAGTAATGCAAGCACCTAAGCTCACCAAGATCTGTTTGAACAGAGGTGTTAATGGTGCAGTAGCTGATAAAAAATTAATTGATATCGCAGTAGATGAGCTTACTACTATTACAGGTCAGAAAGCAGTAGCTACACGTTCCAAAAAGGACATTTCTAACTTCAAGTTGCGTAAAAACATGCCTATCGGCGCACGTGTTACACTTCGTGGTGTAAAAATGTTTGAATTTCTTGATAGGTTAATTTCTGCATCTTTACCACGTGTGCGTGATTTCAAAGGAATCAGTGAGAAAGCTTTTGATGGTAGAGGTAACTATACACTTGGTGTAACTGAACAAATTATATTTCCTGAAATTGATATTGATAAGGTTAATAAGATAACAGGAATGGATATTACTTTTGTTACTACAGCAAGGAATAATGAAGAAGCATATGAGCTCCTCAAAGAACTCGGTATGCCATTCAAAAACATTAAAAGGGATTAAAAGCAATAATTTGGGCATGCTGCCCGGGTTTAATACAACTAAGAAATATGGCAAAAGAATCAGTTAAAGCCAGGCAAAGAAAAAGGGAGAAAATGGTCGCCCAGTTTGCAGAAAAACGTGCTGCATTAAAAGCTGCCGGAGAATGGCAGGCTTTGGACCAGCTTCCCAAGAATTCATCAAAGGTTCGCCTGAAAAACAGATGTCAGCTCACTGGTAGACCTAAGGGTTACATGAGGTTCTTTGGTTTATCCAGGGTTACCTTCAGGGACATGGCTTTGGCAGGAAAGATTCCTGGAGTAAGGAAAGCCAGCTGGTAAACAGAACAGGACGAAACAGATAATTAACAAATAAAAGCCTAAATAAGTCCGCTCTGGCGGAGCTAAGGAGGGAAAATAATATGACAACAGATCCAATTGCAGATTTCCTGACCAGAATCAGGAATGCACAGATGGCAGGACATAGAATCGTGGAAATTCCCGCTTCTAACCTGAAAAAGAGGATGACCGAAATTTTATACAACCAGGGTTATATCTTGAAGTATAAGTTTGAGGACGATTCCAAGCAGGGAGTTATTAAAATAGCTCTCAAATACGATCCTACTACCAAGGAACCCGCAATCAAAACAATGGAGCGTGTTTCTCGTCCGGGTCTCAGGCAGTATGCAAGTCCTTCCGAATTCAGACGTGTTAAAAACGGTTTGGGCGTTGCAATCATCTCTACATCTAAAGGTGTATTGACTGATAAAGATGCCAAGTCTCAGAATGTTGGTGGAGAAGTTCTCTGCTATATTTATTAGTAAAATCATTTCCTGACAGATATCCTGGTTGCGCAATAAGTTTTCTATACGGAACTGAAACCATCAGGAGAAAGCAGGAAATTTAAAACAAATAATATGTCTCGTATAGGTAAAAAGCTTATTGAACTTCCTTCGGGTGTTACCTTAACTGTTGGTTCAGACAACATGGTTACGGTAAAAGGTCCCAAAGGTGAATTGAAGCAACTTGTTGATCGTGATATCATCATTGAAATCAATGAAAATACGGTTGAAATCAAACGTCCAACAGATCAAATCAGGCACCGTGCTCTTCATGGTCTTTACAGGGCACTTATTAGTAACCTGGTTGTGGGTGTAACTACCGGCTTCAAAAAAGAACTTGAATTGGTTGGTGTAGGTTACAAGGCTGCAAATCAAGGAAATACACTTGATTTGTCTTTAGGTTACTCGCACAACATCATTTTTGAGATTCCTGCTGAGCTTTCATTAAGAACTACACAGGAAAAAGGGGATAATCCAAGGATTTTCCTTGAAGGAGCTGATAAGCAATTGCTCGGTCAGGTTGCCGCCAAGATCAGGGGATTACGCAAGCCTGAGCCATACAAAGGTAAAGGTGTGAAATACAAAGGTGAATACATCCGTCGCAAGGCAGGTAAATCAGCTGGTAAATAATAATCGTTAACTATCCTGGCAGCATCAGGTCAAATTAATATAAGATGAACGTAAAAGCATTAAGAAAACAGAGGATCAAATACACGATCCGTAAAAAAATTTCAGGAACGTCACAAAAGCCCAGGCTCAGTGTCTTCAGAAGTAACACTGAAATATATGTGCAGATGATAGATGATGTTAATGGCGTAACCCTTACATCGGCTTCATCACGCGACAAGGATATAGCAGCTCAAAAAGTAAACAAGTCTGAAAAAGGTAAACTGGTTGGACTTGCTGTTGCTCAAAAGGCTATTTCTCTTGGTTTAACAACCTGTGTTTTCGACAGAGGTGGATTCCTTTACCATGGTCGCGTAAAAGCAGTTGCAGATGGCGCCCGTGAAGGAGGTCTCCAATTCTAATTACCAATTTATTCATTTATCAATTTTCAATAGATGTCAAAAGTAAATTACACCAGAGTCAAAGCCGGAGACCTTGAGTTGAAGGAGAAAGTTGTTGCTATAAACCGTGTTGTTAAAACAACCAAAGGTGGACGTGCTTTCAGCTTCTCTGCACTTGTAGTTGTTGGAAACGAGCAGGGTGTTGTAGGTCATGGACTGGGTAAGGCCAAGGAAGTTCAGCAGGCAATTACAAAAGGTATCGAAGATGCCAAGAAAAACCTCATTAAGGTTCCTGTGATGAAAGGCACTATTCCTCATGATCAGTTTTGCAAGGAAGGTGCGGCTAAAGTGCTTATCAAACCAGCAGCCCATGGTACCGGTGTGATTGCAGGTGGTAGTATGCGTGCAGTACTTGAAAGTGTAGGTATAACTGACGTTCTTGCCAAATCACTTGGTTCAGCCAATCCTCACAATGTGGTTAAGGCTACATTCAAGGCACTGGCAATGCTACGTGAGCCTATCAATGTTTCAAAAACCCGTACAATTGCCCTGAAAAGAGTATTTAACGGTTAATCATTCCAGAGCTCATTATCAAACATTTAATCCCCTGGGGTTTCAATATGAAAAAGCTGAAAATAACTAAAGTAAAAAGCGTAATTGACCGTCCGGAACGTCAGAAAAGAACCATGGAAGCACTTGGTTTAAAGAAACTGAATGCTACTGTTGAGTTGGATGCAACACCTCAGATCCTTGGAATGGTTAGGAAAGTTAATCACCTTGTAAAGGTTGAAGAAATTTAGACAATCCCTGTTGTCTTTTTTATAAGTATATTTAATACGAGTGGTCTCAGGGGACTGCGTTGAGTAAAAAAAAATAAAATGAATTTACACAATTTAAAGCCAGCTAAAGGAGCAACTAAGAAATCCAAAAGAATTGGTCGTGGTGAAGCATCAGGTCATGGTGGAACATCTACAAAAGGTAATAAAGGTGGTCAAAGCCGTGCTGGTTATAAAAGTAAGAAAAGCCATGAAGGTGGTCAGATGCCTATTCAGCGTAGGATTCCTAAAGTTGGTTTCAAAAATATCAGTAGGGTAGAGTACAAAGTATTTAACCTTGGACAGGTAGATACACTTGTTGAAAAATATGGTCTTTCTGACTTTAGCATGGAGAATCTTTATGGTAATGGTCTGATTAACCGTACTGATAAAGTTAAAATACTAGGCAATGGCGCAATTACTGCAAAACTGACATTCAGGGTTAATGCAGTAAGTGAAAAAGCTAAGGCTATAATCGAAGCAGCAGGTGGAACTGTTGAAATAATCAAATAATTCCCGATATTTAGTAGCCAAAACTATTAGATTGACAACGGATAAAAATATTTTCCAGTGAAGAAGTTCATTCAAACTGTTAAGAATATCTGGAGCATTGATGAATTAAGAAGCAAAATCACGGTAACGCTTTTGCTTATTCTCATTTATCGCTTCGGTTCTCATGTTTCCCTCCCGGGTATAGATCCTAATAAATTGGATCTTGAAAGTGCTAAAAAAGGTCTGCTTGGACTTTTTGATACTTTTGCAGGTGGTTCATTTTCCAATGCTTCCATTTTTGCATTGGGTATAATGCCATATATCTCGGCTTCTATCTTTATGCAGCTGATGACAATTCTTGTCCCTCAGATGCAAAAAATACAAAAAGAAGGAGACAGCGGCAGGAAAAAAATCAATAACTGGACTCGTTATCTGACTGCAATAGTTACTGTTTTTCAGGCAGCAGCTTATGTGGCATATTTGAAAAATGTTAGCAGAGATGCTATGATTGAGGCTTATCAGCCTTATTTCTGGTTGTCAACTGTAATTGTTCTTACTGCAGGTACATTATTTGTTATGTGGCTTGGAGAGAAAATTCAGGATAAGGGTTTGGGGAACGGTACTTCAATCATCATCATGGTTGGTATTTTGGCCAGGCTTCCTCAGTCATTTATCGGTGAGTTTGCTGCCAAGCAAGTTGGTGGTGGCGGTGGACTTCTTGTTTTCCTGGTAGAAATTGCTTTTCTCATTGCAATTATACTTGGTCTTATACTCCTTGTTCAAGGTGTTCGTAAGGTGCCTATCAGCTACGCGAAGCAACTTGTTGGTAGTAAATCAATGACAGGTGCAAGACAGTTTCTTCCACTTAAAGTCAACGCATCTGGTGTAATGCCAATCATATTTGCTCAGGCAATCATGTTCCTCCCTACATTGGCTTCATTCACCAATTTGGAATCAGGAAAAGGTCTTGCCCGTATTTTCAATGACCCCAGTAATGTATGGTATATGACTATATATGTTGTTATGGTTATTGCCTTCACATTCCTCTATACTGCACTTATTTTTAATCCTAAGCAGATGGCTGATAGCCTGAAGCAGAACAATGGATTTATCCCTGGGGTAAAGCCAGGTCAGCCAACTGCTGATTACATTGGTCAGGTTATGGATCGCATAACTTTACCTGGGGCAATATTTCTTGCTGCAATTGGTATCCTTCCCGGTATAGCTCAGCAATTGGGAGTAACTCAATCCTTTGCCTCATTCTTTGGTGGAACTTCTCTCCTGATTATGGTTGGTGTTATCCTTGATACACTCCAGCAAATTGAAACCCATCTTTTGATGCGTCAATATGACGGATTAATGACGGGTGGAAGAATACAGGGCAGACAAACCGCTTCGTCAACTGAACTTTAGATGATTCGGATCAAATCCAACGCTGAAGTTGAGTTGATCCGCGAGAGTGCATTACTTGTAAGTGCTACACTCGCTGAATTGGCTTCAATATTAAAGCCTGGTATCTCAACATCAATGCTCGACAAGCGGGCTGAGGAGTTTATCAGTGACAACAAGGCTACTCCATCTTTTAAGAACTACCGCGGCTATCCTTTTGCAACTTGCATTTCAGTGAATGATGCTGTAGTTCATGGTTTTCCCAATAACAAGGAACTTAAAGAAGGTGATCTTGTTTCTATTGATGTCGGTGTTTTTAAAAATGGTTTTCACGGAGACAGTGCATATACTTTCGGTCTTTTACCAATCCCAGAGCCCCATCAATTATTGATGACTGTAACACGACAATCGTTGTTATTGGGCATTGAAAAAGCTGTTTCTGGAAATCGTGTTGGAGATATTTCATTTGCAATTCAGGATTTTACAGAAAGAAAACACAATTTTGGTGTAGTAAGAGAATTGGTTGGACATGGTTTGGGAAAACAATTACATGAAGACCCCCAGGTTCCCAATTACGGCAAAAAAGGTTCTGGTCCCAAATTGAAAGATAACATGGTAATAGCCATTGAACCTATGATCAATATGGGTACAAGGGATGTTATCTATGATGCTGACGGATGGACAGTTCGAACTAAAGATGGAACTTTTTCAGCACACTATGAGCACACAATTTGTATAAAGAAAGGCAGAGCAGATGTATTATCCAGTTTCGATCACATTACTGCTGCAGAGAAACATAATCCATTACTGCTGAGTGATTATTAAACCTGTTGAGATTTAATTCGAATAACTAACTTTAGAGGATGAAAAAACATTTTTTCGTCCTCTTTTTTTTGCCCCTTTTAGGATTATCCCAAACATCAGAAGTTTACAAAGTCAGAGATTACAGAACTAAAAACGAATCTGTTTTATTGAATCATTTCAAAGATTTTCTGCAGATTCCGAATATTGCATCTGATTTGCCCAATATTTTAAAAAATGCCGACTGGATAAGTAAGTATATGCTTTCCAAAGGTATTGGGAATGTCAAATTGCTTTCACCAGTTACACCTGATATG
>CANHUF010000009.1 GCA_947463715.1 Sphingobacteriales bacterium | reverse complement strand
CCTGATATTCAAAAGTCTTGCCTTTTCCAGCTGCAGCAATTCACCTTCACTCATTTTCCTTACGGCATCCGATAAAATTTCGAGTATCTTAAAATCACCATTTTCCAACGAAAGCAACAGGCCCTTGGCCAGTAGATAATCCCCGACAAGAACCGAAGCTTTATTCTTCCACAATGCTGATATGGAGAAAAAGCCCCTTCGTTCAGAAGCCTCATCAACAACATCATCATGCACCAGTGTTGCAGTGTGAAGCAATTCAACAACGGAAGCTGCCCGATAGGTTACTTCATTTATCCCGCCGCTCACGCCTGCTGCAAGTAACACGAACATGGGTCTGAGTTGCTTTCCTTTAGTGCGGACTATGTATTTCAGAATCCTGTCAAGCATTGGTGCATTACTCTTAACGGCATTTTTGAAAAGGCTTTCAAATTGCCTGAGTTCTGCAGCTATAATGGATTGCGATGGATTCATGAATGGGTGCGAAATTACAATTAATTGTGAAGTAAGTGTGGATATTGGCAAATCATGCCCCAGAAATTAATATTTAGTCATTCGCAGTACTTGATTTTAATCAGTATTTACCGGAAAATAGGCTAAAAATCACTATATTTATTTGACAATTAAAACATTAACACTACTTTTGTAACAACTTGTTTTTCAAGTAAAAAATCTAAATCTAAACCAACACTCCATCGTATGACAATCAAAAAGTGTTCTCTAATCCTTGGTCTTTTGGCCCTGGTTATGACTACTCAGGCACAAAGTTCCACTGAAGGTGGCAATGAATGGAAAGATTCATCGCTTATTCCACCATCCAGAATGGCTCAGCACAATGAGTTCCTCAATAATCAGTATATTTTTCCGGCAAAACCAAGAAGCCAGTGGGAACTTGGACTGAAAATAGGATCTCCAACCATTGCAGGTGATGTTGCATCAGTAAGACCAAATTTCGGCTTTGGTGTTCATGCAAGGAAAGCGCTGGGATATCTCTTCTCTGTAAGAGGCGAGTTCTATCGCGGAACAGCAAAGGGTTTGAACTGGAAAGAGACTAATAATTATATCAACAATACTGCCTGGACCAGCAATGGTTATAAGGGCTGGACAAAGGATGGTCAGGGTAACTATTACGTGCCAACTGACAAAATTTTCCTGAATCACAAGACTACTGTCAGTGATTTGAGCATCCAAGGTATTTTCAATTTTACAAATATCAGGTTCCACAAGGCAGAGCCTAAGTTTGCCATGTATGCAATTCTGGGTGTTGGCGCAACATTCTACAAAACCATGGTAGATGCCAAAAATGCAGGTGGTTCCAAGTACAGTTTCAATGGTATTCCAAACGGAACCTGGGACACCAGGAACGATACCAAAAATGCTGTAAAGGCGCTTCTGGATGGTACTTACGAAACAGCCGGCGAGTCCAATACACAAGCTCCTAAGGCTTTTGGTATGACTGCCAGGTTCTCACAAACTGCAGGACTCGGTATGGCATTCAAAATTTCCAAGAAGGTTAATGTGGCTATCGAAAACAGGGTTTCTTTTGTAAAGGATGACTTGCTTGATGGTCAGCGTTATCAGGCAACTCCACTTGGTGAAGCAGTTCTGTCCAACAGCAATGATGCCGTGAACTTTACTTCAATAGGTATCAACATTAACTTATTCTAATTTTACCATCAGTATTTCAAATCATTATATATGAAAATTAAAAATATACTCTCGGCCCTGTTCCTGGGAATCTTCCTGCTCGCAGGTCTGGACACATTTGCCCAGAAGAAGACAAAGTCAGTTGAACCACTCTATTGGAAAAATCCACTCGAATTCGTATATTCTGAGCTTAACTCACCCAAGCGCATGAAAATGCCAAAGGTAGTTTTGGACGATGCTGATGGTGACGGTGTTACAGATCAGTTTGATCGTGAGCCAAACACTCCTGCAGGTGCTCCGGTTAATTCAAACGGTGTAAGCAAGGATACAGATGGAGATGGTGTTCCGGATTTCAAAGACAAGCAACTGGTTACACCAAGTGAATGCCAGCCTGTAGATGTCAATGGAGTAGGAAAATGTCCAGAACCTCCATGCTGCAAACTTATTCCTCCTCCAGCACCTCCAACCTGCAACATGGGCAACATTCCAAGTGTCTCTTTTGCAAAGGGTTCAGCTAAATTGTCAAAAGATGCAGAAAGTATTTTGGCTTCCACTGCAGACAGGCTGAAGAACAATCCGGTATGTAAAGTATTTATTACTGGTTATGCTGAAGCTTCAAAAGCAAGTCAGCAGCTGAGCTGGGATAGGGTAAACGCAATCATTACTTACCTTTCAGAACAGCAGGGAATTGCTGCAGACAGGCTGATTAACAAGTACGGTCAAACAGAAGGTGATGCCAATGTTATCGACTTGAGCGCAACAGGTGAAAATACTGGTGAGCCAAATACAGTTCCTGCTCCTCATCCAAATCTCAGGACAAAAAAGTAATATTTTTGTATAATTCATTGAATGCCTTCCATACAGGAGGGCATTCTTTTTTATGACAAGATTAACCATAAGAAAAACATGGTTAGTGTATCTTAGCATAAGGCTCAAATGCTTAACTTTGCACCTCACATGAAATGGAATAAGCTATTTTTCTTGCTGACTATTGTAGTCCTTTCAGGATGTTCCAAATTCGGTAAAGTACTTAAGAGTAAAGACTTTGAGTATAAGCTGAAAATGGCTAACACCTATTATGACAAAAAAGAGTTTCGCCAGGCACAGGTTCTCTTTGAGGAATTGTTTCCTGTATTCAAAGGAACACCGCAGCATGAGGATCTTTTTTATCGTTTTGCATACTCGCATTACAACCTGAGAGATTATGTAACAGCAGAAAACCTGTTTAAGGGTTATATTGAGATTTTTGCCAATAATCCGAGAGCTGAGGAAATGGAGTACATGCAGGCACTTTGCTTTTATAGGCAATCACCCAAGGCAGAACTTGAACAATCCAATACGATTAAGGCTATTGGCATGTTTCAGGTATTTATTAATACGCATCCTGAATCTCCCCGCATTAAAGAGGCGGAGGAGATAATTTCAAAATGTCAGGTTAAGCTTGAGGTGAAAGAGTTTTTGTCTGCCCAGCTTTATTTCAATGTGGGGCAGTTTCGTGCTGCTGCACTTGCTTATACTACGCTCATCAATAACTATCCTGATTCTCCCAGAGGAGATGAATATAAATTGATGGCAATCAAGGCTTCTTATCGTTTTGCCGCTATGAGTATCGACGAGAAACAGGAAGAGCGGTATAACAAGGTAATCATTGAAGTAGAAGACTTCCAAGACAGGTTTCCTGAAAGTAAATTGCTCAAGGAAGCAGAACGTTACTTAACTTTATCTAAGAATAACATAAAATCACTAAATAATGAGCAGACTTCGCAGGCAGCTGGGAAATAATCTTACAAATGTTGCAGAAACAAAAGATCTGAATGAGATCAAAAGTAAAACTGGCAATGTATATGAATCAATTTCGATCATAGCCAAAAGGGCAGGTCAGATTAATATTGCTATAAAGGAAGAGTTGCATAATAAACTGGAAGAATTTGCCAGCCACACAGACAGCCTGGAGGAGATACATGAAAATAAGGAGCAGATTGAAATTTCAAAGGCGTATGAGAAAATGCCCAATCCTGCGTTGCTTGCAACCCAGGAGTTTATGGAAGACAAGGTTTATTTCAGAAAAAATGAAGAAGATCTTTTCCGTTGATCATTTGAAAAATATGCTATTCATAATCAGGAAGGCCGCATTTTTAATGCAGGTCTTCTTGTGTTTTATAGCTGTTTTCTTTTTTTCAAAGCTTAGTGCGCAGGAGCTTAATGCCAAAGTCAATGTTGTATATGCACAAATTGGCAGTTCTGTTGATAAAAAAGTATTCCAGACTTTGCAAACAGGTTTGATTTCGTTCCTGAATAAACGAAAATGGACCAGTGACCCCTTTGAGATAAATGAAAAAATTGATTGTAGTTTTCTTTTAAACCTGCAATCGGTTGTTGAGCCGAATGTATACAAGGCTACCCTTACAATTCAGGCAGCAAGACCAGTTTTCAATTCAAATTACCTTTCTCCGCTCATTAATTTTGTGGATAATGATATTGTTTTCCGGTATGTAGAATTTCAGCCACTGGAATTCAATGAAAACAGAATTGCTGGTACTGAATCGCTTTCTGCAAATTTAACAGCTATACTCGCTTTTTATGTAGATCTTTTGTTGGGAATGGATTATGATTCATATGCCCCAAGAGGTGGGGATATTTATTTTCAGAAAGCCAATCAGATTGTGAGTGCAGCACCAGAAGGAAGATCAATAACTGGTTGGAAGCCTTTTGACGGACAAAGAAACAGATACTGGCTTGCTGAAAACCTTCAAAATGCACGTTATGCCCTTGCGCATGATGCTATCTATACGTATTATCGGAAAGGGATGGATAAATTGATTGAAGATGAAGTATCTGCCAGGGAAGAGGTTCTGTCTGCACTATCCATGCTCAATACATTGCATGCGGAAACTCCCAATCTGATGTTCATGGCTTTTTTCTTTCAGGGAAAATCAAATGAAATAATCCAGTTGTTCCGAAAAGCATTGCCTCAGGAAAAGGCCAGGGTAATTGATATTTGTGGACGACTTGATATTGCTAATGCTTCCAAATACGTGGAGGATTTAAAATGAGGGGGTTAAAATTTTTCTGTTCTTCAGTTATTCTCTTGCACATGTTTTCTTGCAAGTTTGGCAATGAATCTCAGGCGGTGCTTAATCAAGATGAAATGGCTGACATTTTGAACGACATTACTTTGGCTGAAGGGTTCGTTGAATCTTATTTATTTAAGGACTCTACGCTCAATAGAGATAGTGCAGTGCAGGCTGAAATAGATAAGGCATTGCAGTTGAGGCAAGTTTCGACAGCATTATTTACCCGTAGTTACCGTTATTATCAGGCTCACCCTGATCAGTTTAAATTGATTGCGGATACTGCAAACGCAAGGGCTTCAAAAGCACGCGATAATTCATATTCCAGGCGGGTCATTAAACCATCTTGATATTATGTTTCTTACCAGGGATGATTTGAAATTGTCATTTGGTGTTGACCTGGAGATAGGGGAAGCATTTATAAACAGAACGGTTCCTGTAGAAAATCTGTATTGGGAGAATCGAAAAATATATATCCCCAGCTCACCGGGATATTATTTCATGCCAATATATGCAGACATGCTTTTCAGATTGGGAGTCGACAAATCAATCTTGCTGTCTGATGATCAATTCAGGCTGAATGAAATTATATTGCATGAGGCCGCTATGGTTGAACATCAACAAATAACATGGATAGAACATGCAGAGAAATTGTGTAAAATGGTTCAGCCTTATGTCTTACAAATGGAACTCTTTCAAGAATTAAAAGCTTATCTGGTTCAGAAAAAGCCTATTCAAAAGTCAGGATCAAGATTAGGAACTCCCTTTCCTTCATTGAACAGGGCAGATAGCTATCTCTTTTCATTAACTACATTAAAAAGTTCACGGTTTAATTTGCAACTCGCTTTGGCAGGGTGGTATGCTTTAATGACTTATTTCCTGATACTGGATGATTTATCTGATATCCAGGAAGACTTATTGAATAATGAAGAAAATACCATTGTTGATGCAGGCCTAAATTCAATCGGACTTCATACAATTCAGTTCATGATTGATCAGAGCGTTGATGTTATGAAAGTGATCAATCCGGTTATAGCCAACCGGATTGATCACAGTGTTTCCCAAATTAATCTCGAATCTTATTTCTGTAATTCTGAAAAAAATAAAATTCATTAAAAGGGCAAATCGTCAACTACTGCCTGGTTGGCAGAATCTTTTTCCTTGTCTGTAAACTTACTCAAACCTTCCGGCAGACTATAACCTACAAGTTGCAATAACAGTACACGAAGAGTCAGTGAAGTCCCTGTGGTACCATCTTTCTTATTGTAAGTTTTAACATCAGGGAATCCTTCAGCATAAATCTGCTGTCCCTTTCTCAGAAAGTTTGCCACACCAGTTTTGTCAGTCCAATATGCACATTCCACCCATCTTGTTTTGTCGATAAAGTTATTGTCCCGATCCCTTACTTTTTCAGAATGAGCAACACTGAAATTGATAACATGACTCCCATTGACCTCATTGACTGTGCAATCTTTACCCAGATTTCCGATTAATTCTAATTTCATCATAAGTTTTAATTTATGAAGTAAAATTCCGAAAGCTGTAAAATCTGTCAATGGTCAAATAAACGTGTGAAACTGTTTTTTTCTGAAAAATTGGTGGTGTTTTCCCAGACAATGGTAAATTGTTTTAATATTCAGAGAATCAGAATAGCTTTGCCCAATGGGAAAAAATATCACCTATCCATACTTATTTGATTTTGCAGAGCAGGTATTCCTGAAAATCGGATGTACTCCAGAACATGCAAAGCTTGCAACAGAAACGCTTATTTCAGCAGATCTCAGAGGTATTGATTCCCATGGGATTGCACGTTTATCTGGCTATATCAGATTATGGGAGGCCAAAAGAATAAATGCTATTCCGGACATAAAGGTTATTCATGAAACACCATCAACAGCAGTGGTTGACGGAGATAGCGGATTGGGACTGGTTGTAGGAAACTATGCTATGGATGTTGCAATCAAAAAGGCGGAAGCTGTTGGAACAGGATGGGTAAGTGTTTGTAACAGCAATCACTTTGGTATTGCTGCACATCATGCCATGAAGGCATTGGAAAAAGATATGGTTGGCATTGTGATGACCAATGCAAGCGCATTGGTAGCGCCCACATTTTCAAGGGAACGCATGCTGGGTACTAATCCAATTTGCGTAGCTGTGCCTGCCGGATCAGAACCGCCATTTGTTGCTGACCTGGCTACTACAACAGCAGCTAATGGAAAACTCGAAATACTGCAACGTACCGGTAAAGATGCTCCCTTGGGCTGGATTCAGGATTCTATGGGGCAGCCAGTAAGTGATTCACACGCATTGAAAACCGGGGGAGCTTTACTGCCTCTGGGAGGCGACAGAGAACATGGCAGTCACAAAGGGTATGCACTTGGCGCAATAGTAGATATATTTTCAGGTGTTTTGAGTGGTGCAAATTTTGGACCATGGGTTCCTCCTTTTCCCGCATATGTTCCAATGCCGGAAAATCAACCTGGTAAAGGGATTGGGCATTTCATAGGCGCTATGCGCATTGATGCATTCAGAGCAGCGTCCGCATTTAAAAAGGATATGGACCTTTGGATCTCTCGTTTCAGACAGGCAGCGCCCGTTAATGCTGATATACCAGTGGTCATTCCGGGAGATCCTGAAAGGTTAATGTCTGTAAAGCGCATGAAGGAAGGGATTCCGCTGCTGCCGGTGGTGTTGGAAGATCTGCAATCTCTTGCTGATAAATTCAATATCAAGTTTTAACTTCGCCCACGTTAAATCATTTTTATGAAAATAATGAAGTTTGGCGGCACCTCAGTTGGCAAGCCCGAAAGGATGTTTCAGGTGAAAGACCTGATTACAATGGACAATGAACCGAAGATAGTTGTACTGAGTGCATTAAGTGGCACTACGAATGCATTAGTGGCCATAGGTGATGCCATGGCTGCTGGCGACAAAGAGAAGGCTGGGAATCTGATTGACACACTTCATCAGCATTATAATACTTTTATTGCCCAGTTGCTCTCAGATGAAGCAATAAAGCAAAGGGCAGTTAGCACCATCAATGAACATTTTGAATTTCTCCGGATAATCCTTAAGATATCATTCAACGATGCACTAAATAAGGATATTCTGGCGCAGGGAGAATTGATGAGCACTAAACTTTTTTCGATCTATCTTGATTCAATCGGATTGGAACATCTGTTGATACCGGCATTGGACTTTATGTCAATTGATGCTAATGATGAACCGCAGGTACTTGCTATTCGCGCAAAACTCAATAAGATTGTAGAAACAAACTCCTCTATAAAATTATTTATTACCCAGGGCTATATCTGCCGGAATGCCAAAGGGGAGGTAGATAACCTGAAGAGAGGAGGTAGCGATTACTCCGCTTCACTCATAGCTGCTGCTATTCAGGCTTCGGTTTGTGAAATCTGGACAGATATAGACGGAATGCATAACAATGACCCGCGAATTGTAAAAACAACAAGGCCTGTTGAACAGCTGAGTTTTGATGAGGCTGCTGAGCTTGCCTATTTCGGAGCTAAAATTTTACATCCGGCTTCTATATGGCCAGCACAACATTTTAATATCCCTGTTAAGCTCCTTAATACCATGCAGCCTGAAGCAAAAGGTACCATTATTTTAAAGGAGGCAGATAGCAATGGCGTAAAAGCAGTTGCTGCTAAAGATGGGATAGTGATGGTTAAGATAAAGAGTAGCAGAATGTTACTGGCCTATGGTTTCCTTAGAAAGATTTTTGAGGTTTTTGAGAAGTACAGGACATCTATCGATATGATTACAACATCTGAGGTTGCAGTATCTGTTACAATCGATAATACCCAGAATCTTGATCAAATATCAAAGGAGCTGCAACCATTGGGAGATCTGGAAATAATAACCGGGCAAACAATTGTTTCAGTTGTGGGGAATAAGTTAACTGAGGAAAAGGGACTTATGTCTGATATGTTTAGCTCGCTATCACATATTCCGATCAATATGGTGAGTTTTGGGGGAAGTACACATAATGTTTCAATTCTTGTGCCAACTGTAGAAAGAAATGAAACACTCAAGGCGCTTAACAAGGGCTTATTCGGACTTGACTAATTCCTTTTTTGAATTATCACTACAAAATATAATTCCTCAGCTAAAGACATCTTGCTTTGGTAAAAAAAAGAGCCTCTGTTATGGAGGCTCTTTTTTTATGGGACATAATAGGTCAGATTATCAGCATGGCATCACCATAGCTGAAGAACCTGTATTTGTCTTTAATAGCTTTCTTGTAAGCCTCCATGGTAAGGTCGTAACCAGCAAAGGCACATGCCATAATCAATAAAGATGTTTTTGGCAGGTGAAAATTGGTTATCAATGAATCACAAATCGAAAAATCGTAGGGTGGGTGAATAAAAATATTCGTCCATCCTTCAGATGGTTTCAACAGTTTATCAGCTGTGAATGTACTCTCCAGCGCCCTAAGCGTAGTTGTGCCTACAGAACATATTCTGTGACCTTCAGATTTGGCTTTGTTTACAATTTTGCAGGCTGTTTCATCAACCTTAAAATATTCAGCTTCCATTTTATGTTTGCTCAGGTCTTCAACCTCAATTGCCCTGAAAGTACCGAGGCCGGTGTGCAAGGTGATTTCTGCAAAACGCACACCTTCTATTTCAAGTCTTTTAATCAATTCCACTGAAAAGTGTAAACCTGCTGTTGGGGCTGCAACAGCACCTTCATGCCTGGCATATACAGTCTGGTAACGCTCACGATCAAGCTCATCAGGTTTGCGTTTGATATATTTGGGTAGTGGTGTTTCTCCCAGCGTGTTTAAAATGGCTTTGAAATCCTCATCAGAACCTTCAAAAAGAAAACGAATAGTTCTGCCTCTTGAAGTTGTGTTATCAATTACTTCAGCTACCAATTCGTCTGCATCACCAAAATAGAGCTTGTTTCCAACCCTGATTTTACGGGCTGGATCTACGATTACATCCCACAATCTATTTTGTTTGTTGAGCTCTCTGAGTAAGAAGACTTCAATTTTTGCTCCTGTTTTTTCTTTTCTTCCGTACATCCTGGCAGGGAAGACTTTTGTATTATTTACAACAAAAACATCTTTCTCTTCGAAATAGTCCAAAACATCCTTGAACATTTTGTTTTCGATAAGCCCTGTATCTTTGTGCACGACCATCAGACGGGCATCTTCTCTTCTTTTAGCAGGTGTCTGGGCAATGAGATTGAGTGGAAAATCGAATCTGAACTGGGATAACTTCATGCTTTAAAATTTGCTGCCTGAAACAAATCCCGATAGCCACCCCATATGGGTATTCATCCAGCAAACCTGATCTTACGGCATCAGATTTGTTTTGGCATATTTAATTTGCAAAATTAAGCTTTTTTTACCAAGTCGCGTAATCTGAAAAACGGATTTATGCACCTGTTATAAACCTGGAATACTAAAACTTAAGGTGTTTGACTGTTATGCCGTTATTAATAAGTTGTTTAAGTGATGCTATGCCGAGATTGAGGTGCGTTTCTACAAAGTTACCTGTAACCTTTTGATCACTTTCTTCGGTTTTTACACCCTCAGGGATCATAGGCTGATCGCTTACCAGGAGTAAAGCTCCGGTTGGTATTTTATTGGCAAATCCTACAGAAAAGATTGTAGCAGTTTCCATGTCTATGGCATAGGCTCTTATTTTCTGCAGGTATAGTTTAAAATCATCGTCATGCTCCCAAACCCGTCTGTTGGTAGTGTAAACAGTGCCGGTCCAATAGTCGAGTTCGTGATCCCTGATGGTTGTTGAAATTGCTTTTTGAAGCGCAAAAGAAGGTAATGCAGGTACTTCTGCTGGCAGGTAGTCGTTTGATGTTCCCTCTCCACGTATCGCTGCGATGGGCAAAATCAGGTCACCAATTTTGTTTCTTTTTTTCAGTCCACCACATTTACCCAGAAAAAGGACTGCCTTAGGTTCGATGGCTGTTAGCAAATCCATGATTGTTGCTGCAGTAGGACTTCCCATGCCGAAATTAATAATGGTTATTCCATCTGCTGTTGCAGACTGCATGGGCTTGTCTGTGCCTTTAATATCAACATGGTGCCATGTTGCAAACAGGTTTACATATTTACTGAAGTTCGTCAGTAAAATATAGGATCCGAACTCATCCAGTGACATACCCGTATACCTGGGGAGCCAGTTTTTGACAATTTCTTCTTTGCTGGTCATGTTGCTTTTTCCAAACAAAATTACTGATTACTTTGCAGCATGATTGATTTGGTATTTCCACAACCTGAATTCAGGATGAGAATATGGCGGGAACAGCGCCAGATTTTTGACATCATCCGAAAAAGGTGGGTGGCCCTGCAGCCAGAGGAATGGGTCAGACAAAACTTAATTCATTGGCTTATCAGGCACCATAAAATACAGCCAGCTCTTATCGCGGTCGAAAAAACAATCAGCATTCAGGGAAATTCATATCGTTTTGACTTATTGATTTATGACAAAGAACATTTGCCCTGGATGATCATTGAATGTAAAGCACCGGATATTATTTTAGATGACAAATCTCTCATGCAGGTTCTAAACTACCAGCAGATACTTCCTGTAAAGTACTGGATGATCGTAAACGGCATTGAATGCCATCTGGCAGAAAAAAAAGCTGGAAACCCCAATTGGATTTCCAGCTTTCCAGTATTTGATTTGTGAATAAACTTATGGGAATATACCAAGTTCTGAGTAGCTTGTTCCTACTTTATTGATCGCAACAACAAATGCTGCTGTTCTCATATCCTTTATTTCAGGATTTCCCATCCAACAGTCGAGGATTTCATTGGTAGCCTTGATCATGGTGTCTTCTAGTCCACTTCTTACGAGGTCTATTTCATCCGGTCCGTGTACCAAAAGTTTCTTTTGGATGTCACTAACCGATTTTCCTGTCATTTCTTCGATTTGAGAAACAAGATTGGCGTTTTGATTTTCCATGAACCTTTTCTCTACTCGTCCGTAGCGGACATGACTGAGATTTTTAACCCACTCGAAATAGGAAACTGTAACACCACCTGCATTCAGGTACATGTCTGGTATAACCAGTGCACCTTTGTTGATTAGGATTTCATCAGCTTCAGGGGTGAGTGGACCATTTGCAGCTTCGCCAATTATTTTTGCCTGAACGCGTGATGCATTTTCGCCATTGATTACATTTTCCAATGCAGCTGGAACAAGGATATCACAAGGTGCTTCCAGGGCATCTGTATTCTTACCCAAGTTTTGAGCTCCCGGGAAGTCAAGTATAGATCCAGTGGATTTTCGGTGCTGAAACACCGCTTCAACATCCAGTCCTGAATCATTGTATATTGAACCTTCATATTCTGCCAATCCAACAATGATTGCTCCATTTTCCTGAAAAAACTTTGCCGCATGGTATCCTACATTTCCCAATCCCTGCACAATGATTTTCTTCCCTTCAATACCGAGTGAAAGACCCAGGCGATCCATGACTTTTTGATTGTTGCAAACTTCACGGATACCATAAAATACGCCAAGTCCGGTTGCCTCTTTTCTACCTCTTACGCCACCCTGACTAACGGGCTTTCCAGTGACGCATGCAAGTGAATCAATTTCTCCAGGATGCATGGCTGTATAGGTATCAAGAATCCAGGCCATTTCTCTTTCACCAGTGCCATAATCCGGCGCTGGTACGTCTTCACCAGGACCAATAAACTTCTTTTTGATTAGTTCACTGGTATACCTTCGGGTGATTTTTTCAAGTTCGTAGGGGGAATATTTTTTGGGATCAATACTAATTCCACCCTTTGCGCCTCCAAAAGGAACATCTACTATAGCGCATTTATAAGTCATGAGCGCTGCAAGTGCCATTACTTCATCAAGGTTAACCATTTCACTGAAACGGATACCACCTTTGCAAGGTTGCTTATGGTGAGAGTGCTGGACCCTATAGGCCTTAATGACTTCTATTTTATCCCCGATTTTAACCGGGAAATGCATGCGCAGCACACTGTTGCATTGTTTTATCTGCTCCAGTATTCCTGCATCGAAATTGGTGAATTTTGAAGCTTTGTCAAAACTTTTGCAAACGGCATCAAAAAAACTGTATTCGGGATTCATATTAATCGAATTTTTGAATTTTTTCTAACACCGCAAAGGTACAAAGGTTCTTTATTCCTTTTCGAGTTTGGATATTTTTTTGTCTACGCTAATGATATAAAGTATTAGTCCGATCATTATTGTTAACAATACTGCTACTACCACATAAATTTTGCCATTGCTTCTCATGTCAAATGCCATCGGACTGGCTTCTGCTGTTTGTTGTGCGTTTACCAGAGATGCGAAGAGGATGAAGATGATTGAAAGGATACTATTTTTCATTGTTATTCCATTTTTTTTCGAGTAAAATTGTATATCTGATCTTAAGCGTTGCAATCCAGGCACCGAGGAGTGTCCATCCAATAACGGCAGGATAGAAAACCATGCGCATGCGTGAATCAATGTCGTTGAAATTAAGTGCAGGATTCCCTTCCTGTCCGGGATGCAGACTTGGCAGTAATCGGGGGATAATCCAGATTGTGGGGAAAAGCATGGCATAGGCAAAAATGTTATAAACAGCACTTACTCTTGCTCGTTGATCCATGTCGTTGATGGAGCTTCTGAGGATAAAATAGGCTCCGTAAATAAGGAGTGCAATAGCTGCTCCGATCAATTTGGGTTCACGCATGATTGATCCAAATGAGGCATATGCCGGATTGTTTGGGTCAGCCCAGGTGTAGCTTGCCCAGATTGCTCCGGTTGCATATCCCAGAATGCCCATGTAAGTTCCAACACCCGCATACGACCTTGCTTTTACATCATGGGTGTAGTCTCCTTTGCGCAGGTATTTGATACTGTGAATCACTGAAACGGTGAACAGGATCATCATGGCAAACCACATGCAAACATGATAATAAAGATTTCTGATTGTTTCACCAAGTTGAGGCAGTTCCGGAACGGGAAGAAACATCCCGCCAACAACGGCATAAACCAATAAAAAGATTGAAGTTAATTTCCACCAGGATAGTCGCATAGAAAATGGATTGTGTTTATCGAATTTTTAATATTGAATAATTGATTAATCTTTCCATAGAAACGGGTAAAGTATTACTGAAAGTAATACTATCAGTATATCTAAGGCTGCAAGTAACATAACCAGTTGTAATGGTACTCCTTCTCTGAAAACTTCCGCAAATGCAGTTTTTGACAAACGAATCATGAGCAGAAGCTGCGGAATAATCAGTGGGAATCCGAGTATTGCCATCAGTGAGGCTTGTTGCATTGCCTTTGAAGCAATCGCGGCCAGCATTGTAAAAATAAGTCCGAGACCGGCAGCACCCATGAGGCTAATCAGATAAAACTGTAGGAACGAAACAGCCGGGCTACCTAAAAAAGCAGCATAGAGCAGCAGGTTTATACTGCTCATAACCAGCATCAGTACAACATTGTATATAAGTTTAGCCAAGATGAAAACAGACGGGGGAGTGATGCTGTAGTAATAAAGCATCCTGCCTTTTGCTTCCTGCAGAAAGCTTTTTGCAATAGCATTGATGCAGATAAACAATTGTGTAATCCAGAATAGGCCGTTCCAGGTTTCACTGTCAGGAGACTCCATGGTTAGGTATATTACAAAGACCGTGGATGCGATATACAACATGATGCCATACAACGTATGTTGTTGTCTGGTTTCAAGCAGGAGCTCTTTGCGTAATAGTGCTTTAATCTTGTTGATATTGGTCACTTTTCTATTTTATTTTTTGAAGCAGTTTCTGCAACGTGCTTCGTAATGGTCTTTTTCTCCAAGAACAACCTGGTCTTTATTGGTTGTAATCCTGTAAGAATAGCTTGCTGTTCCGCCACATTGCATACAAATAGCATGAAGTTTGGTTACATAGTTAGCAATGGCAAGTAGTTCAGGCATTTTACCGAAAGGCTTTCCGGTATAGTCCATGTCCAATCCCGCTACGATAACTCTTTTTCCAAGGTCGGCAAGTTTTTCACATACTATTACGATTTCCTGGTCAAAAAATTGTGTTTCATCCAATCCAATTACGTCAAGACCGACTGATTTCTCCAAAATTTCATGTGATGCCAGCACCGGAATAGCATCAATCATATTGTTATTATGTGAAACAATGCTTTCTGCATGGTATCTGGTATCTATGCTTGGCTTAAAGATCCCCACACTCAAATTGGCTATCCTAGCCCTTTTAAGTCTCCTGATTAACTCCTCCGTTTTACCCGAAAACATAGATCCGCAGACAACTTCAATCCAGCCACCTTTACTTTTATGAGGTTCAATAAACATGAAGTATGATTTCTTTTAAGATATTATTGGTTTTTGAAGCCGGGCAGTTTCTGGATATAATCAAGAATAACATGTGTAGCTCCAAGATTCTTTTGAACGAAATGTAACGCAGTTGATTCACCTTTTTGTCTTTCTAAAGGGTTCCTGAACAGGTTATCCAATAATCCCTTCAGTTCAGCATAGTTCCCGAAAGTATACGCTCCTCCCAGGCCAACTAAAGCCTCTGCCTCACCAGAACGATGGTAGCTGGGACCGAAAACAGTTATTTTGCCATAAACTGCAGCCTCTAGAATGTTGTGAATACCTGATTTATTGAACCCTCCGCCAATATAACTGACGGTACTCCACCTATACAGTCTTGAAAGCATCCCCATGGTGTTAATGATTAGAACATTGGCTGTAGCGTCAATCTGTTCATTGACTTCGGTAAGTAAAACAGCATTTGGAAAAAGGGATTGCAATCGGGCAATTGATTTTGCATCAATTTCATGTGGGGCAATGATGGCCTTAATCTCAGGATGATCTTTCATATATTCAGAAAGCATTTCCTCATCTTCTTTCCAGCTGCTGCCTGCTACAATTACTTGACTGTTTTTACAAAAAGAATCAATGATGCTGTGTTGAAAAGGCGCAGAGGCAATTTCATGAACACGATCAAAACGGGTATCACCTGAAATGCTGGCTGCAGACTTGATTTGGTAGCGTGTAATGAGTTCAAGTGATGGACTATCCTGCACAAAAATATGATGGTAGTAGTTCAGCATTTGCCTGAGAAAACCGCCGAAAATACCAAAATAATTTTGTTCGGCTTTGAAAATTGCAGCAATGAGTATAGTAGGTACCTCTCTCTTTCGTAAGGTTTTGAGGTAATGGAACCACGACTCGTACTTCACGAAAATGGCCAGCGACGGTCTGACAATATCAAGGAATTTTTCTGCATTTTTTTTGCCATCCATTGGTAAATAGGTAACCAGGTCTGCTCCCTTGTATTTTTTTTGAACCTCATAGCCTGAGGGTGAGAAGAAAGTAAGTAAAATGAAGCTGTTTTTGTATTCAGACCTTATTTTTTCAAGCAAAGGCCGACCTTGTTCAAACTCCCCAAGCGATGCACAGTGCATCCAGATTATTTGTTTACCAGTAGCAGGTATTTGTTCTTTTAAAATTGTAAAAACCAATTTTCTGCCTTCCAGCCATAAACGGGCTTTCGGGCTCCAGATAGATGCCAGCCTGATTACCAGCAGATAACATCTTAGAAAAAGATTATATAGAAACAATACTTAAGGATTTGGATCGCAAAACTACAACCTATTCAACGGAAACCCTGTATTTTTCATAATTTCGCTGCACAATTCATTTCTTATGGTACCTATACAAATGGTTGATCTCAAGCGTCAATACCTGAAAATAAAGTCTGAAGTTGATAAAGCTATCCATGAAACACTCGATGCAACTGCATTCATCAATGGTAAGGCCGTTGGTGATTTTGCCCTCGAACTTGGGGCATACCTTCAATCTGAACATGTAATCCCCTGCGCCAATGGAACCGATGCCCTTCAGATTGCCATGATGGCACTTGAGCTTCAGCCGGGCGATGAGGTGATTACGCCATCATTTACTTATATCGCCACAACAGAAGTTATGGCTCTACTCAGGTTGAAACCTGTTTTTGTAGATGTTGATCCAATTACATTTTGCCTGAATCCTGAAGAAGTGAGAAAGGCGATAACTCCGCGGACAAAAGCCATAGTGCCGGTTCACCTGTACGGACAGGCAGCAGATATGCAGTCTGTTATGGCAATTGCAAAAGAGTTTGGATTGTATGTCATAGAAGACAATGCGCAGGCCATAGGAGCAACCATAGACATGGGGAGTGAGGGGATAAGGAAAACGGGAACAATTGGACATATCGGGTGTACCTCATTTTTCCCATCAAAGAACCTTGGATGTTTTGGTGACGGTGGGGCACTGATGACGAATGATGGGGAACTTGCCAGGAAAATCAAAATGATTGCCAATCATGGACAAAGCAAACGCTATTATCATGACGTTGTAGGATGTAATTCGAGGCTGGATACTATACAAGCCGCAATTTTACGTATAAAACTGCGTTATTTGGATGAATATAATCAATCCAGGCGTATGGCAGCTGCAAATTACAATAAGTCATTTGAAGGGATTAAGTCCTT
>CANHUF010000008.1 GCA_947463715.1 Sphingobacteriales bacterium | reverse complement strand
GCTGAACATTGTCTACCGCAATGCCGGTGGCAAGGAAACCGAGGCGCGCGTCATGCCGCTGGGGCTGGCGCAGCAGGGCGTCCATCTGTATCTGGTGTGCCGGTTTGAAGGTTATGACAATGAACGAAGCCTGGCGCTGCACCGGTTTATCAACGTAGAGAGCAGTTCTCTGAGCTTCATCAGACCGGCCGACTTTGATTTGATCCAATATGACAACGATGGCCGCTTTGGTTTTGGTGACGGTCAGCGAGTAAAAATCAGTTTCTGTATCAGCAAGGTGGCTGGTTTTCACCTTACTGAAGCGCCGATGGCACAGGATCAGCAGGTGGAGGAGATGGATGACCACTATCGGATCACGGCGACGGTGGTAGATAGTGCGATGCTGGATCGGTGGTTGTTGGGGTTTGGGGGGGATGTTTGGGGTGTGACAAAGTTGCCGAGTGACACAAGACAATCAGGTGTTTGATTCAGATCACCAAGTGTGATGATTGATTAGGGTTCTCCCCGTCTTCACGTACCCTTCAGAAACGTCTCATAATACGCAAAAGGAGTATTTGTGCCAAAGAAAAGAAAGTACAGCCCTGAGCTTAAAAAGGGTCCCATTGAAAAGGTTCGCTTTCATTGTAGGCTATTGAATTGAAGATAAAAAAAGAATCTGTAGGTCGCTCTGTGGGAGTAGTTGACCTGTTCTCCGGGCCAGGTGGACTTGGCGAGGGTTTCTCTGCATACGAGACTGAACAAGGGTTAAACCCATTCCAAATAAAAGTATCTATCGAAAAGGAGCAGTCAGCTCACTCAACCTTGCTCCTTAGAAGTTTTCTCAGAAAGTTCGGCAGTGATTTCCCCATTGAATACTATGATTTCCTGAACGGCAAGAGAGACGAGCCCGACTGGAGCATCTTATATCCCGATAAATGGGCCGCAGCAAAAGAGGAAGCACTGTGCATGTCGCTTGGCGATGAAAACACCAGAAATATTGTTAGTGCGAAAATAAGTGAAATAAATAATGACTTTAACGGTAGAACTTTGTTAATCGGTGGACCGCCCTGCCAAGCCTACTCACTTGTTGGCCGATCAAGAAATGCAGGTAAGTTAGACTACCAGCCTCATCTTGATGAGCGTAATTTTCTCTATGAGGAATATGTCAACGTTCTAGCCGAACTCGAACCCATGGTCTTCGTTATGGAAAACGTAAAAGGGATGCTATCAGCGACAATCAAAGGGAAAGAGCTTTTTTCAAGAGTAAAACAGGATCTGGAAAGTGCGGGCAAACGAGGAGGATACAGGCTCCTAGCACTTGCAGCAGAAAATGATTACACCAGATCAGCACCGGGCCCAAGCGACTTCATAATCAGATCCGAAAACTACTCGATACCGCAAGCCAGACACCGCGTCATTATTGTTGGAATACGCAGAGACCTATCTGGGTCTCTGGATACAAACTTTTCTCTTACGCTGAAGAAGAGTCGCAATCAGGCAAATGTAAATGACATGATTTCAGGAATACCTAGGATTAGAAGCGGACTAAGTAAAAACGATACAGCTGATGGGTGGCATAAAGCAGTTATACAGGCAATCAAGCTGGTGGATGACAGCTGCAGCGAATTCAGCCGTGAGTTTTCGCAAAAAATGAGAATTGTCTTAAGAGACTGCAAAGCGAGTTTTGAGGCGCAAGAATATCTACCCAGAAGCCCTACCGATAAAGGTAAACGTCCTAGTTGTTCAGCTGCGCTTAGTAATTGGATTACAGATTCTAGGCTAAAAAAATTACCAAATTCAGACACACGGGGGCACATGAAGGGTGATCTTGCTAGGTATATGTTTGCAGCAATTTTTGGCGCTGCTTTCGACAGGTCACCTACAGCCTCCGAATTTCCAGAAAAATTAGCACCTGCCCACAAAAACTGGCAATCGGGAAAATTTGCCGATAGATTCAGGGTCCAGACTGGCGGGAACCCGTCCTCTACTATCACAAGCCACATATCCAAAGATGGAAATTATTACATCCATCCAGACCCTGTACAGTGCAGAACATTGACTGTACGAGAGGCGGCGCGATTGCAGACATTTCCAGACAATTACTATTTTAAGGGTAACAGAACACAGCAATACACACAGGTGGGAAATGCAGTACCACCATATCTTGCAAGACAGATAGCAGAAGCAATATGGCCGGTATACGAATGATAAGCACTCGGACAAGGACCAATCCAATACTTGAAGGCATTAGTTATAAAAAAATTAGATGTTCCAAAAGTCAGTTTAATATTAACTGTAATGCAAGCGGATTAAACATATTGCAAAAAATTTAAAACCAGACCTATTGACAGCTCATGTTGATTTTTTGAAGAAGGTGGCAGAACACTTGAAAGCACGGCATTTAAAAAATTATACGCCCTTAGGGGAGAGAGGAGAGTTTTGAGCGATACCTCTAGAGTTCTATCAAAGAATTTGTCCCCGCTCCTAAAAATGGCGTCTATGTCAGGAGTTGCTACTGCCGTTCAGATTCACATTAATCGGGGTGACAATATCAATGCTACTGATGAAAGGGGGCGGTCACCACTCTTGCTTGCTGCATCCAAAGGGCATGTGGAAGTTTGTCGGATACTGCTGGATGCTGGTGGCGATCCCAATGCGTCAGATATGGATGGCAATAGCGCATTTTCAATAGCCATGGCATCTAGTGATCCATCGCTTGTCGAGTTATTCACTTATTTGAACGCCCCATCTTCAGGTGAAATTGACGAAATTGGTTCATCGTTCCCGGCTAGTGAAGTAGACAATGACCTCGCACCAGTTTTTGGCGAAACCGCATTAGATTTGTCCCTTTGGGAGGCTGAAGCTGAAGCTGTACCACCACCGTCTGATAACGAGTATCTATATAGTGAGCAAGAGACCCAGCGTCAAATATCTGCTCATGTCCCTATAGATACTGACTTTGATTGGATAGACGTCGAGATTGATCTTCCAGACTCAACACGAAGTCGCAGGCGCCGCAATGCCATTGATGGAGATGTTTTAGTATCGATAAGAAATATTATACTTGTAGGACTCCGAGACGGCTTTGTTCCAGAATCATTCATCACTTCCTTAGCTCGCGATTATGACGGAGATGATATTGATTTCTTTGATCACCGCAACCGCGCTGATGAAGATTTTGAATCAAGGCTTCGGATTACGTTGGGCGACTTGGGAGTAGTGATTGATAAAGAGGGCATCGAATTTCATGGTCATGATAGCTCTCATAACTTAGATGAAGAAATGGAATCGATCGCAGACGAAGCAGTAGCCTTTTTTTTGGAGCTAACATACCAAGACAGCGATCCGCAAAAAGCTTATTACAAGGAAATGGTGAAAAATAAACTCCTGTCGCGTGAGGAGGAGATAAACATCGCAATTCTTATCGAAAATCGACTTGATGACGCGATTATGGCAGCCGCAACCAGCGAGAGCGTAATCGAGGAAATCCTTAAAATTGCTGACAAAATTGAAAGTGGAGAGATTCAAGTTGGGTTCATGCTAAACAGGGATCAAGCTCCACCTGATGGGGACGAATCTCTTGATGATACTGAAGAAAACCTATCTATTGAAGAAGCGAGTGATGAAGGTGAGCACGAACCAGAGGCTGGAGTACCTGCAGACTTTCAGATGAAAATTACTAAATTGCGCGAATCATCCTGTGAGTCAACGCAGGAGAAGGCACAACTACGGGCTGAATTATTAAAAAACTTAAACCTCTCATGGTCATTTCTTGAACACCTTCGTAAAGTCCAAAAGTCTTCCGAGAATAACAAGGAGAGTCCCCATCATTTCTCGACCTCACTAGATGCCGCTAGAGTTGCAAAGGGACTAATGGTAAAGGCTAACCTCAAGCTAGTGGCCTCGATTGCCAAGAAATATAACAACCGGGGTCTGCAATTCCTTGATCTCATTCAGGAAGGCAACATCGGCCTGATAAAAGCGGTGGAAAAGTTTGAATACCGTCGTGGATACAAGTTCTCGACGTACGCTACCTGGTGGATCCGACAGGCAATTACACGCTCTATCGCTGACCAAGCGCGTACCATCCGTATTCCAGTACATATGATCGAAACCATTAATAAACTGACCCGTATAAGCGGCGAAATTCTTCAGAGGAAAGGCCGCAAGCCCACAACGGAAGAACTCGGCGAACGCATGGACATGACCGAAGATAAAGTGCGTCGCGTATTAAAAATCGCCAAAGAGCCCATCTCCATGGAGACTCCGATTGACGACGACGAGGATTCGAACCTTGGCGAATTTATTGAAGATACTAATGTGCAATCACCGATGAACTCCTCCATCGAAGAAAGCTTGCGCAAAGCTACTCGTGAAGTGCTCAATAGCCTGACTGCACGCGAAGCCAAAGTTCTGCGTATGCGTTTTGGTATCGATATGGAAACCGACCACACGCTGGAAGAAGTCGGCAAACAGTTTGACGTAACGCGTGAGCGTATCCGTCAGATAGAAGCCAAAGCCCTGCTTAAATTACGTCACCCAACCCGCTCGGATCACCTGCACACTTTTCTGGACTATTGATGAATGACGTCTAAAAGGAAATCACGACATGCTCCGCCAAAAGCGGGCGCTATGATTGAAGCATTGCGTGGCTTGGGCTACACGACGGCCACAGCTATTGCGGACATCATAGACAATAGCATATCGGCAGGTGCAAGCCGGGTTGAAGTGCAATTTGACTGGGTCGCGCAGAACAGTAGTATCAGAATACTCGACAATGGCATTGGAATGAGTGATATCGAACTGGACATGGCGATGCGCCTAGGGGACAGAAATCCTCTTGAGCAACGAGCTTCGCACGATCTCGGACGTTTTGGGCTGGGGTTGAAGACTGCATCGTTTTCCCAATGCAGACGGTTAACAGTTGCTAGTGTTAAGGCAGGCTCACTTGACTGCCTTCGCTGGGATCTTGATGTACTAGCGTCCAGTGATGATGATGGTTGGCATCTCATGGAAGGGCCTGCTGAGGGCTCAGAATATCAACTTGATCTTCTAAATAATTGTTCTCACGGTGTTCTAGTTATATGGGAAGTGCTGGACAGAATCGTTACCCAGGGTTTTACAGAGCAGGACTTCTTAGATCATATCGATCGAATAGAGAGACATCTAGCGATGGTCTTTCATCGTTTTATTGGGGGTCTACGCCCGAAACTTCATATCTTCATCAACGGTCAACAGGTAAAGCCATGGGATCCATTTCTTGCTGATCATCCAGCCACTTGGTCTTCCCCAGTCGAACGGATATATGCCGAAGGGGGTGCCCTAGAAGTACAGTGTCATGTCTTACCCCACAAGGATCGATTGAGTAGCGACCAGCACAAGTCGGCTGAAGGCCCCGATGGCTGGACCGCGCAGCAGGGTTTTTACGTCTATCGCAACGAGCGAATGCTTGTTTCGGGCAGCTGGCTTGGACTTGGCCGAGGCCGGTCCTGGACAAAGGAGGAGGCGCACAGACTTGCCAGAATCAGACTTGATATCCCGAACACAGCTGACGCAGAGTGGAAAATCGATATTCGCAAATCATCCGCGAGACCCCCAGTTTTAGTACGAGAAAGGCTTACAAGATTGGCTGAGGATACTCGTGCACGGGCAAGACGCGTGTTCGCACACCGCGGCCAGCCAGTTAGGACTGGCATCGGAGCCCCAATTATTCAAGCTTGGCACGCACTAACTCACAGAGATGGGGTTAGATACAGAATTGATAGGGATCACCCAGCAGTTAGAGTCGTTCTTGACGATGCAGGCCTACTTGAGCCTCAAGTGAGGGCAATGCTTCGAGTCATTGAGGAGACTATACCGGTTCAGCGTATCTGGCTGGATACCACTGAAGCGAAGGAAACCCCGCTTACCGGTTTTTCTAAAGAACCACCAGCAGAAGTTGTGTCAGTTCTAAATGTCGTCTATACAAACATGGTGTCACGAAAGGGGCTTTCCCCCGAGCAAGCGCGACAACAACTTTTAACTACAGAACCATTTAACAATTATCCAGAGCTTGTTTCCGGTCTCCCGGATACTTGGCCATCAAAATAGCGGGTTACCATGGTAAATGCATCAGACGAAATAAGTCAGAGAGTAGTCAAGTTTGTTCAAGAACTTCTGCTAGACGAGGGAGAGCAGGTTGGAATTACTCCTGCGATTATCGCTGAGAAAATCAACATGGTTGTTGCCATGAAGCCGAGTTGGGGCGAAAACCTAGATAGAACTGCTATCACTGACGAGCTTATACGCCGTTTTAGCTTGTGGATTGGTCAAAACACCACGTTGAAAAGTAACGCAGGACATGAGGATTGGCTAAACTCGGCAAGAAAGCAGGACTGGAGATACTGGCAACGCTACAGAGAATTGCTTGAGAGAAAACTTTCATGGAAGGCCGTAGAAGCTCTAAATCACTCAACTGATTCAATTCTTGGACTTCTTGAGGATCCACGTCGCGAAGGCAATTGGGATCGAAGGGGGCTGGTTGTGGGACATGTCCAGTCTGGTAAAACTGGGAACTATACAGGCCTCATTTGCAAGGCCGCAGATGCAGGATACAAGATTATAATCGTGCTAGCAGGCTTGCATAATAATCTTCGTTCTCAGACGCAAATGCGTCTAGATGAGGGTTTCCTAGGCTATGAAACAAAGATGGTGCCTGACGATATAAGGATTATTGGCGTGGGTGAAATTGATGGTGATCCAGCAATACGCCCTAATTTCGCCACTAACAGGTCTGAAAAAGGGGACTTCAATACAACGGTCGCCAGAAATTTAGGCATTACCCCTGAACAGCGACCTTGGCTGTTTGTTGTTAAGAAAAATAAGACTGTTCTCGAGAGGTTGTACCGCTGGATTGTTAGTAATGTCGCTAATACGCACGACGCCGAGTCTGGCAGGAAAATTGTTACGCACTTACCATTACTGCTGATTGATGACGAGGCTGACAATGCATCTGTCGATACGGGTGAGCAGTTATTTGATGCGGAAGGAAATCCTGACCAAGAACATGAGCCGACCGCAATAAACAGTCGCGTCCGTAAAATACTTCACACATTTTCACATTCTGCATTTGTTGGCTATACAGCGACTCCATTTGCTAATATTTTCATTCATGAAAAGGGGGCAACTCTAGAGGAGGGGCCGGATCTATTTCCCTCTTCTTTCATTATTAATCTTGCCGCGCCCTCCAACTACGTGGGCCCAGCGAGAGTATTCGGGCTTTTGTCGCCCGAGGGCAACCGGGAAGGTTTGCCGCTGATTCGAGTTATCAATGATCACACTTCCCAGGATAAAATTGATGGGTGGATTCCAACTAAGCACAAAAATGGACACAGACCGCTTTATGATGGCATGAGTGTCTTGCCACCCTCCCTAGTTGAAGCAATTGACGCTTTTTTAATTGCCTGCTCAGTTAGGCAATTAAGAGGTCAAGTTACTGAACACTCGTCTATGCTTATACACGTGACGCGCTTCAACTCAGTGCAACAAGAGGTTTTTAATCAGGTAGATGAACATCTGCGCAACATGAGTCAAAGAATTCTGCGGAGAATCGATCACCAACATATTATCGAGCGGATGAGAACACTATGGGACGAAGATTTTGTGCCCACTAGAAATGAGATACGTTCGTCAAAGGCTGATCAGAGCCCATTATGCAAAATAGATTGGATGGCTGTGGAAGGGATCCTGCCAGATATAGTTTCCGATATTAAGTTAATGAAAATTAACGGAACAGCAAAGGAAGCGCTTGACTATACCGAACATAAGGGGACAGGGCTCAAAGTTATTGCCATCGGGGGTGATAAGCTTGCGCGAGGGCTTACGCTTGAGGGTCTCTGCGTCAGTTATTTCCTTCGGGCTTCAAAGATGTATGACACTCTAATGCAAATGGGTAGGTGGTTTGGCTATCGCCCCGGATATCTCGATTTATGCCGTTTATATACAACTGACGAGCTAACTGAATGGTTCGGACATATTGCTGATGCGGCAGAGGAACTTCGAGAGGAATTCGACCTTATGGCCGCAAGCGGCGCGACCCCGCGAGAGTATGGTCTAAAGGTTCAGTCACACCCTGTATTAATGGTTACTTCAAGACTTAAAATGCGCACCGCGAAAAATTTGCGATTGTCTTTCAGCGGGCAGTTACTCGAAACCGTATCCTTGTTCAAGGATCAGAGCGTTCTAAAACAGAATCTTGCAACTGGCCTAAGGCTTATCACGAGCCTAGGTGAGCCGGAGGTGGATCCGGTTAAGGAGCGCGGGGAAACGAGGCAGCAATGGAAAGGATACCTGTGGCATAACGTCTCTTCTGCTGATGTCAGGGATTTCTTATCCGCTTACAGGACTCATCCGGAAGCATACAAGGTCAATAGCAGTATGCTCGCAGAGTTTATTGACTCACTCAATTCGGTTGGTGAGCTTACAGAGTGGACCGTGGCTTTGATTGGTGGCGGAGAAGGTACTGTTTACAAAATTAGTGATAAGGTCTCGGTGGAAATGTTAAAACGCTCAAACAATGCCCCTTATGCTGACAGGTATTCTATAGGGAGGTTATTGTCTCCTAGGGATGAAACTATAGATCTAAACGAGAACGAATGGAGGGCTTCACTGGCACTCACACGTGAAGCCTGGCACGCCGACCCTGCACGACTCAAGGATGGCAAAGAGCCGCCTGACTCCCCCAACGGTCCTTCAGTCCGTAGGATAAGGGGATTCGGGGCTGATGGCATACCTGCGAACCCGGAGAAAGGGCTTTTGCTCTTGTACCTTCTTGATCCTCAAAGAGCCGATGCTGGTTTTTCAAGTGATACGCCTCCAGTTTTAGCTTTTGGGGTCAGTTTTCCCGGAAGTAATTCTGGTATCAAAATTGAGTATAAAGCGAACAATGTTCTCTGGGACCAAGAATATGGCCCCGCAGAGTAGAAAAGAAGAACTGCTTGCGGCTTGGCGCGCGCTTAGTGGCCATACTGACAAGGAAGGTTGGAGAACGATTAAAATTGGCAAAAATGGCAAATGCCACTTTCTAGCCGGGAGGCATTTCCCGGGTAACGAAGAGGGATTGCTCATTGGACTCCCGTCAATCCACATCCCTGCCGATGAACTTTTACCCCAAGGGCACGGTTTTATAGTGTCTAAGGTTAGCTTGAGTGGTGAGTTGGCGGATAACTCTTGGGTCACTTTAAGCAGACAAAGCGCTGGAAGTCTCGAACTCTTCGCAATGATGGCGGACGATGTATTTGCAACCCTTGAAGCGCTTAACACAGATGGGTATGTAAACCCCTACAAAGTTTTCATATCCAGAATATGGGCTTGGCAGGACTTCATGAAGAAAGGTGGTGACGGCGTTCTAGATAAGGAATCCGAAACTGGCTTGTTTGGGGAACTAGAGTTTCTTCAGGAAGTTATATTTGCTGGTGTGCCCTGCTTCAAAGCAATTGAAGCATGGGAAGGACCTTTGGACAGGCTCCATGACTTTGTGCTTGGAAAAGGCGTACTGGAGGTTAAGACCACAACTGCTAAGAATGGTTTTATCGCAAAAATAGGTTCCCTCGAGCAGTTGGATAATTCACTTATTGAACCCATTTATATTGTCGGTGTTAAACTTGATTTGAACGCTAGTGGCATGTCCTTACCTCAAAAAGTTGTTGCTTTGCGCAATATGCTGCAAGATTTCCCTGCTGCTCTCACCGTGTTTAACCAGCTGCTAATTCATGGCGGTTTTATAGATGAACTAGAGGCTCGATATACCCGCCGTTTCTCCAGAAGATCTATCAGAATGATCGAAGTTACGGATAAATTCCCAAGACTCACAAGAGAAAATGTTGATGTTCAGATATGCCAAGTGCGATATGAGGTAGATTTGGATCTTGTCCAAGATGATGGAATTGAACTGGCCCTCGCACTCACAAAATTGGGAGTAATTACATAATGGAACTTAATGAGTTTCTACGACAAACACAATCCGAAGTTCAGTCAGAAATCGGAGAGAGACTTGGAGGTGCGGGAGGCGGTTTGGGGGGAACATATCCTTATCCGGAATCCGTGTTTGCGGAAATTGTTATGCAGCACATGAGTGAAATTGGCATGACCTTCGAACCAGAGGTTTGTCATTACTCCGCTAAATCTGGAAATGCTCAACTGCGACTTAGTGGATTTGCTGTCTCTGATGACGCTGACCAGCTTGATCTTTTTGTTAGCCTTTATAATGGAGTTGAAACAGTTCAACCCATAGCAGACTCGGAAACCAAAACAGCAGCCGAGCAATGCTTTCGATTCCTCACCAAGTGCGCAACGGGTAATCTGGCATCCAAGATGGACGAATCAAACGATGCCTATGCCCTCGCATTGACCATCCAAGCCTGCTACGCAGAACTTGACCAAATTAGAATATATGTTTTGACTGACAGGCAGGCGAAGGCAAAAAACTTCAAAGCAAGAGAAGTCAATGGCAAAACCGTCAAGCTAGAAGTAATGGACATTGAGCGTCTTCATAGACATTGGTCGGAAGGAAAACCGCGCGATGAACTCGTGGTGAACTTCAGCGAGGTCTGTGGTGATGCCTTGCCGTGTGTCTATATCCCTGGTGAAATGATTGACTATGACTATGCTCTTACCGTGATTCCAGGAGAAGCGCTTTATTTTGTTTATGAGAAGTATGGTGCAAGACTACTTGAAGCAAATGTACGATCCTTTCTCAGTACTACGGGTAAAGTAAACAAAGGAATACGAGACACGCTTCGGGACGATCCGGAGCGCTTCATGGCTTACAACAACGGTATAGTTGTTGTAGCAGACGAGATTCTCCTTGGGAAGACTAATTCCGGCGGTCCGGGAATCCTTTGGCTTAAAGGGATGCAGATTGTAAACGGGGGCCAGACGACAGCATCGATTTATTTTTCAAAGAAAAAATCTCCCGAGGTCGACCTGAGACAAGTGCGGGTACCCGCCAAGATAATTATCCTCCATACGAAGGACGAGGCCTCTGAAGAGGCACTTATTTCCAACATATCGAAATTCGCCAATAGCCAGAACTCAGTCAAGCAATCTGATCTTTCAGCAAACATGCCTTTCCATATTGAAATGGAAAAACTAGCACTAACCACCTATTGTCCCGATGGTATAGGACGGTGGTTTTATGAAAGAGCGACCGGGAGCTACAGCACGATGCTGTCTCGCGAGGGAACAACCCCTGCGAAGTTGAAACATTTGAAAGAACATGTAACGCCTCCATCACGCAAGATTACAAAGACAGATCTAGCCAAGTTTATGAATGTGTGGGACCAAAAACCCGAACTAGTTAGCCTAGGCCTGCAAAAGAATTTTGATAAGTTCATGACTGGGCTCACAGAGCCTGAAGGACATGCACCGGCGCAGTTGCCTGATGTCTTAACATACAAAACGATGATCGCCAAAGCCATTCTCTTTAAGAAAACACATGCACTTGTTCGGCCGTTGTTCCCAGCATTTCAAGGAAATGTCGCTGTATACGTCATATCATTATTAGCCAACCGTGCGGGAGATCGCATGGAGCTAAACAGAATTTGGCTACATCAGGATATTTCAGGTCCATTGAGATCACAGTTGCAGACTTGGGCTGTCGAAGTTAACGAGGTATTACATCGAACGTCTGGGGGCAAGATGATATCCGAGTGGGCTAAAAAACTGGAATGCTGGGATGCAGTTAGAAAAGCATCCTATTCGCCCATTCAAGATGGCATTCCTGAATTGCGCCAGTCAAATAACTAAGGACATTTGTTCTCGCCTAGTTAATAACGTAGTTTTTAGCATTACTTTTTTCCAATGGGAATCCAATTAGCGAGCAGGCCATCAATTAAAAAATAGGAAGATAAAATGAGGAATAGATATTTACTTGCGTCCAAATCTGACCATCAGGAAGTGGGTCAAACAAACGTGCAAATCAACCCTTACCATCAAGGATGTAGTAGTTAATCCCGAAGTCGTTGAGGTAACTGAAATGATTGAGTCTATGTGGCTGTGACTTGGTAGGGGTTCTACCCCGGCATCATGGGCACTTCAAAAAAATTATCCCTGCACAAGGCGGGGACAAAGTTATATGACTTAGCCATTCAATACGGCAGCCATGAATGTATGAAGTTCAGCCTGATCTGTTGGATTATTAATGCAGGCGCCATATCCCGCCGCAAGACCCCCATACTCCTGTATGAGAATCATCCTAGCTCTGGCATTGGTAATGAATCGATTATCGACAGGGCATGACAGAATCAAGCGCCAGTACCCTTCGCACAGCACTTCGATGTTGGTATCAAAGATGTGGGTATACCCACAGGCACATCGGAAGGTATGTCCGTAGTAGGTATTCAAATCAATCCGGTTGCGAGTTGGTTTTCCAATTAAAGCTAGGAACTCGAACATCGTTGTCATCATCATTTGCATTCTCCTCGGCGGTCAGAGCATCCCCCGCTCTGACATTGATACGGTGCCCTCACAGCCAACTATGATGTGATCCAGCACCCGGATATCAATCAATGCCAAAGAGTCCCTGAGTCGCTTTGTAATGGCGATGTCAGCGTGGCTGGGTTCTGGCAATCCGGAAGGATGGTTGTGAGTGAAAATCACTGCCGCTGCATTAACCTCCAAGGCGCGGCGAACAACGACTCTTGGATAAACTGCTGCGCCATCAATGGTACCGTTGAACATCTCCTCAAATACAATCAGTCGATGCTGGTTATCAAGGAACAGGCAACCAAAGTGCTCATCGCGCTTGTCAGCAACTTGCAGCTGGCAGTACTGCTTGACGATATCGGAATTGGTAAATGCTTCAGAATTTTTGATAGATGACTCGAGTATGCCAATGGCCTCTCTGATGGTGGCATGTTGATGCGCAGTAAACTCATAAATAGATTTAGTCTGGCTCAATTGGATATTGTCAGCTGTGCTCATGGTAGCTCCTGAATTGGGTGATTGGCGGGATCTGAATGTCCCATTCCAAGAGCGTAGCTCACTGACTCAACTGCATGAAAAAGCTGACGAATGTGATCTATCTTGATAACTGACTGACAAGAAGGTGTAGGTGTAAAAAAAGGTGAGTCTCACCCTGTCGGGTAAGACTCACAAGTTTATTCGGATGGACCTCGCAGTAGGGCAAGTTCCTTTTGCCGTTCGATGCCAGCTTCCTGCTCAAAGGCTGATGATTCAATCTCAGCCCATTTAGCATAGTTGTCGATGACATTGGCTCCGCGCTCAAAGGCACGGAACAGTGTGGTGATTGCGCTGAAAAATTGACGCAGCATTTCTCTCATGGATTAACTCCTTAGCTAGGGGACGGGCGGTATACCCATCACAAGCGCGTAGGGCTGGATGGGTTGATGTTGGCAGAGGGTAAGAGCGGGGGGGGGTACTTGTTTAGTTGAAGCCAGTAACAAGAGCATTGCCATCGTAGGCAGATGAGCAAAATTTCCAAAAATGCGATTGGTCTTTTAAGCCAAAAATCCAAGAAATTGATATCGCTGCCGATAATAGCGTGATCAAATTTTGTGATTCGCTTAGGTGTGATCTAACAGAAGTGTAAGCATGAAAGCCTCCGCGGATGAGAGGCTTTCATTATGTGAAACTAATTTTATTTTTCTGGTTTATTTAACACCGATCTTTTTGACCACCCAGAAAAACCAGAAGACACAAACAAATACTGTCCCCACTACCAGAATCGGAAAACCAAAGTTGTCTAGGGCTATGAACAAAGGCACCTCCTCATAGTTGCGAACATCTTCATAAAAGATTTGAAACACAAGACTTGCACCGAAAGGTATCGCATACACCAGTATCGTTATAACAATCCCCAGCAAAGTAATCTTTCTCATTGTAGTTTAATCCTTAAACATTAGAGCAAGCAGACTACCAGCAACAGAGGTATTAATCGTCACAGAATTTGTAGATATCTCTTGAAGGAACTGTGAATCGCCATCAGGACTATCTAGCTTGGATATCGTATCGGTTGTATATCGCCGCAATCACGCTCAAATCAGTAGTTAGTATATCGCTCAGGTAAGGTGGAGTACTTCTCTCACCAGCTGGCTTGTATGGCTGGATTCACCTCTGAGAAAACCTTTAAGTATCGGGTGTGTATCGGTAACGGAATTAGTGTCTGTTAAGCCTTTTAGTTGATTTAAACAATTCTGCGTCACCACGAAGCACCAGGAGGGTTAGCGCAGCGCAGCCCGAACGCCAGTGCGAGAGTGGTGACGCAGAATTGTTTAAAAAGTCGTGATTGATAGAGTGCAGGTCTTTCCGTTTAGAGCATGCTTCGGTGAGCTCAAGTGCCTCCTCCGCCCACCGCTTCGCTCAGGCTTGAGGCACTACGCGCACCGAAGCATGCCGCTATAGGTTATGTCATACGTAACAATGAAACAGGCTATTAAAATCAGGATGTTGCGAGGGTTAATGCTGTAACAATAACGCAACATTACTGATACACATCTGAAACAAGAATAACGTATTGAATTTATAATTCGTGTCATTTTGGCTCTGTCCTTGACGATTTAGGCTCTCTGAGATGGAAATTGTTTGCTCACGAAGCAAGAATCCGAAACACACACGTAGATGTTACATAACTGTTGCGCATGTGTTTCGGATACTAAGTCAGTAACCTATTGAAAAATATAATATGTTACGGTGTTGCGGATCCGGCCTTGGACAAGGGTTGTAGATATCGATCAAAAGCATCAACAAACTGTGCTTTTTCATATCCACGTCTTGGGCCATCAGGTGCCCGGAACATTTGTGGTTTGATGCCATACGGTGCTAGTACCTCTGAAAGCTGCCGGGGCGTTAGGTTTCTGCCACTTTTATACTGGCTCCAGAATTTGTCGGGATCCCTACACAGAAGGTGGATGAGCTCCTGGGAAGGTATCTTCGGAGCTGGGTATGAGTCGAGTAACTCCTGAATATCTCTGAGCAGCTCAGTGGATAGTTCAGGCTCACGAACATGTGTTAAAGCCACATACGCATGTTCACATTTGCTGACCCATTCCTCGCTGATCTGTTTGGCGATACTCAAAAGAGGTAGCCAATTATCAACGGCCCTATCGTTGCCGATGTACTTGGGCCGTGTATTGGTTGCCCTTATTTTCGCTTCATTATCTGCGCTCCATCTCATTATTTTTTGACGCATTGGTTTGATATGCTCATGCAGATCTACAGGCAATTGTTCAACAAACTCACTCCCCATCTTTCGCCGCAGATTGATGTTGATACTTCTATCCATGATGGTAGGTGGTAAGCTCCCAATTGAAGCCAGCACCATTGGCATCCAAGTACTGAATACCTTTGGTTCCAAACTATCCCCAACACATCTCATGACGTGAGCCCCAGATTGGGTATGACCAGAATTTAGTATTCCAATTAAAGCTGGGTCGCCGTTTTTAACGAAGGTATCTGCCTCGTCAATAAACAGCGTCAACTGATATTCGGCAGTCATCCTATAGATGGTTGCTGCTGTGATATTTGATGTGATCAGCGCATCCTTACAAGCGGCGGAAATGGTCTCCAAAACAGTTGTTTTGCCACATCCCTTTTCAGGACTGGTTACAGTTAGCTTCGGAAATATTCTGAACTTGTTAATATCAAAGCTTGCTATTACCCATAGTACTATTGCGTTGACTTCATCGTCGGTGAGCACGCAGTAGCGCTTAATCAGGATGGCCAGTTCATTAGCTATGGGTTCAATGTCAACGGCGGTATGCCAAGGGTCAAGCATTTCTGGTATCTTTCGTCTTTCAGGTGGTGTCGCTGCAGCTTGCGACGTTCCAGCAGCAAGCTGCTGGAAATGTGCGGTGCCCTGCTGCGCTGCTGATGTTGTTGACATTGGTTGGCTGTGTGGAGCGATAGGGACCACATTGCCAGCTTGGCTTGGCGTGGCACATTTGCTACCCTGCCGAGGCTGGCAAATAGGAGAGCTCTGGTTTTGCTTAGTGGCGGCCAGAGTTTTTTTTGTTTGATTTTTATGCCCCATCAGATTATTCCTTTCAGGTTAGACAGGACGCGTCCCAGAAAACTCGGCTGAGAGAATGCGGCAACAGGTGCTTCAATTTTCCGTGTTCGAGTTAGTGCGCTATCGTAGCTGTAGTAACCGACCCCTGTATGAACGTCGCCATCGTGGCCTTGCACATGTGCTCGCCTTGTCCTTATTCCAACTCCAAGTTTTCTAAGACGGGAGATGGTATTTTGAACGCCGTAGATTCCCCAGTTTTGCAATGAGGGGGTGCTTATGCCTTTTTGTCCGGAGTTTATGATTAGTCCCAGTGCTAACGCGAGCGTTGGTGGTAATACGATTGTCTCTGCTTGGCCGGGCAGTTGGACTGAAATCTTTCTGCGATTGTTCATGTGAATGTTTACCTTGATTCGTGATGTTGAAAGCGTTTTGTGGTGTTTCGGTGTGACAGTTGGCACTTGCTTCCGTTTAGTCATTTGATGCGTCCTCGTCACGAGCATTTATGCGCGACTCGATCCATTCAGTTATCTCAGCTGACACCCAGCCAACTGATGTGCCGCCTGGCACTAGAGGGATGCTTTTCGGAAAACTGCCAACTGCAGATAGGTGATAAATGTAGGATCTGGACAAGCCAGTGCGAAGCATGACCCCTTTGATGCGAATGATTCGCTGGGAAAATTCTAAATCTTCAATTCGTTGTGCGCTCATTATCTGTCTCTCTTAGTTGATTCAGCTCACACCGTCTGATACGAGCTAAGAGATCTTGCCAGCTTGAAGAGCAGGGTTTTTCCCAACTGGGAATTATTTTGACTTTGTTGTGAGGTTGATCAGAGGGAATCTTTGATATTTTTAATATCAAGTTCAGTGAGGGTCTTACTAATAGTTTCGTCAATTGAGTGTAGGTGGTAGTCCGAGACGCCATATTTTTTGGCAAGTTCTAAGACATGTTGTTTCATGGCTGATGAATTAACGTTCGTGCCTGATCTGAACTTTTGGGACAATTCAGCTTTTTCTCGCGCCAGCAATGCAATTGCTTTTGACAATCCAGGAGCCAGGCCACTTTCCCTTAGGCTGATTAAATCTTTTTTGTTTAGAGCAGCGCAAAAAGCTTTGAACTCATTGTTTATACAATACACAGAGTCAATGTTGAGTTGAACGTGCTTGCCCCACATTCCATTGTCGTCACAGCAATAGTACACAGAGCCTTCAAATATGAATTTGATAGCGCTGAATACATAACCAGCGGGGGAAGGGATGAAGTTGATGCCAAGAAGGCGCTTGCGGCCAGAGACCGTAATTGCATCCGCATACCAAAGCGCTAATCCTATGGGTTCATTATTGCTATGGTCCATTAGCATCTCAGGCGCTACGTTTGACTGTACACACTGGATATCGTCGTCGCAGTAAATTGATAACCCACTAATATCATTTGCATAAATTTCGATTTGGGCGAGCGCCTTCGAGCGAGGAGTATCCGAAAGTTTTAGCTGAGACAATACGGTGTCTAGGGATAGCGCTTTTGAAGCCATGATTTATTGCCTTAACTCGCCAATGACGGCTGCCAATCCATGTGTGCTAATTGTTCTTTCGTCTATCAGCTTTGCTTTGTTGATGGTTGTACGAAGTCGTTGTTGTAATCCCGTGCTTGTTGAGCAAAGACTATTTCGGGATAGGTCTTAATGCGCTGTGCCGGAAATGAAGGGGGATTTGCCAGCTGCACAGCTTTCAATATGATCTGACCACCACCCCATCATCTCGCGTCTACGCTCAAGATACTGCGCTCTGTTATAAGCCGCCCTTACAGAGTTCTTGTCAACATGAGCCAGGGCTGCCTCTATTACGTCTGGATCAAAGCCTTGCTCATTGAGCGTGGTGCTGGCCAGTGCTCGCAAGCCATGAGACACCAGGCGGCCATGGAAGCCCATTCTGGCTATCGCACGGTTGGCTGATTGTGAATTGGCAGACCGGCGCGGATCGTGGTCAGACGGAAACACATATTCCCGGTGTCCGCTGAAGGGTTTCAAGACATCCAGAAGACGAAGTGCCTGAGGGCTCAGTGGAATAACATGAGGCTTGTTCTTCTTCATCCGTTCTGCTGGTATCGTCCATTCACTTTTGTTTATGTCGATTTCATCCCAGCGAGTTCCGGAGGCCTCAGCAGGTCGCACCATTGTGTGCAACTGCCATTCGATTAAGCAGCGGGTGATTAGCTTGGTGTTTGAGTGATGGATGGCAAACATCAGGCTTGGAAGTTCCTCGGGGCGCAGAGTGGGCAGGTTGGTTACTTTAGGTGCGCTGAAGGCTTTGCCGATGCCGGCTAGGGGATTGGTGTGGGTAACGCCGGTATTGACGGCATAGACCATGATCTCGTTTGCCCATCGACAGATTTTTTTGACAGTTTCCAGCTTCTCGTCATTCGCCAGGTGCTGGATGATCTCGATAGCAGATACCGCTGTTACCTTGTGAATCGGGGTTTTGCCCATCTTAGGGAAAATGTATTTCTCAAGGCGGCTGGAGATCTTTTCATAGTAGGCAGGCGAAACTTTATCTTCTTTTAGGATCAGCCACTTGCGTGCAATGTATTCGAATGTATTGGTGTACTGTTCAGCTTGCGCTCGTAGCTTGTCTTGCCGGTGCTCCGTGGGGTCAACGCCTTCTGCTAATGAAGTTCGAAGTTCGTCGGCTTTCTTCCGAGCTGCCGCAAGAGATACATCTGGATAGGGCCCCAGGCCGACATTGGCTCGTATTCTGGATCCGGGGCGGTAATAGTTCAAAACCCATGCTTTGCTCCCGTTAGCCTTGATCCGCAAGTAGAGATTTCTACCATCAGCCAAGCTGTATTCTTTATCTTTGGGTTTTGCCTGCCGGATTTCAGTGTCTGTAAGGGGTTTGGTTGCGCGTGCCATGTTAGCTACACCTCAAGTTTTAGCAACACCACATTAGCTCAATATTGCTAGTGTTACTATGGATGTTGCTAAAAGATGAGGATGCTGTTGGGCCGCATCGGACTGTAGAGACCCTATGTTTCGCTAAGCTGTTGATTTCAAGTGTTAAAAAAGACGGTTTGGATGCTATCGGACTACAAGATGGTGCCCAGGAGAGGACTTGAACCTCCACGACCTTGCGATCGCCAGCACCTGAAGCTGGTGTGTCTACCAATTCCACCACCTGGGCATTTAGGGGTTGGATCAATGAAGAGCGCGCATTTTGCCCACTGCCCAAAGGCATGTC
>CANHUF010000007.1 GCA_947463715.1 Sphingobacteriales bacterium | reverse complement strand
TTTACAGTAAGTCCAGTAAGACATTTAAAAGATGGCTTCATACAAAATAATAGGAGTAAGGCTGTATTAATGTACGCAATTGACAGGATTACAACACTTTTTCCAGAAATAATCTATTTTCCTGCCTACGAACTTGTCATTGACGACTTACGTGATTACAGGTTTTTTGCAGAAGATATGGTACATCCTAATTATCAGGCTACCAGATATGTATGGGAAAAATTCAAGCAATCCAGCCTGAATGGAAGAACCAGAGAGGTTCTTAAAGATATCGATGCATTAAATAGTGCCACAAATCATGTAATCATGCATCCCGGATCCGAGGAACACCAAAAATTTGTTGAAAAATTCAAATCTCTCACTGAGTCACTTGCGTTGCGTTTTCCCATGCTCGACTTTTCAAATGAAGTCGAATATTTTAAATGATGAATAAGTTTTAATTTTAGTCCATGAAATACCTGGTATTCTCCATAACGCTGATAATTAACGCAGCACTGTTTTATGTGTTAGGTACACGTGAAATTCTGCCCTTACCACTTGGTAGTTTTCTGAATATGCAGGAAGGAATCTGGCAGAATGCTGAACCAGTTGCAGAGGATTTTAATGAAAATCTGAAAATTAAAGGAATCAAAGGAGCAGTAAATGTTTACCTGGATGACAGATTGGTGCCACATATTTTTGCTGAGCATGAAACAGATGCTTATTTTGTTCAGGGTTACCTTCATGCCAAAAATAGACTTTGGCAAATGGAATTTCAGACACATGCTGCAGCGGGAAGAATAAGTGAAATAGTGGGTGAAAAAGCAATTACATTCGATCGCAACCAACGTCGTATTGGAATGGTTTATGCAGCAGAAAATGCATTAGCTGCAATGGAAACCGATCCTGAAACCAAATCTTCTCTGGATGCATATACAGCTGGTATAAACGCATACATTAATTCTCTACAAAAAAGCAAACTTCCCGTAGAATATAAACTACTGGGATATGAGCCTGAACAATGGTCGAATTTTAAATCTGCTCTGTTTACCAAACAGATGACCAATACACTCGCTGGTTATGACAGGGATTTTGAAATGACAAATGCGCTCAAATTACTCGGAGAGGAAAACTTTCAGATTCTGTATGGTCAACTTCCTGATTCTCTTTATCCGGTTATTCCCAATGGCACGGTTTACAATAAGCCCCTGGCTGAACTCCTTCCTCCTGAAACAGCAGATTCTTTATACTTTAAAAGAAAAGACTCAGTAGCTATCAGTGAAGACTTTAAGCCCAATCCTGAAAACGGAAGTAATAATTGGGCTGTTTCCGGAGCCAGAACCCAAAGTGGAAAACCTATTTTAGCCAATGACCCGCACCTTGGACTCACACTTCCTTCCATATGGTATGAGATTCAAATACACACGCCTAATTATAATGCTTATGGTGTTTCATTTCCAGGATTGCCTGGGGTAGTAATTGGATTCAACGACAGTATATCTTTTGGATTTACAAATGCAGGCAGGGATGTAAAAGATTATTATGAAATTCAATTCAAGGACCAACAAAAACAACAATATTTTTTCAATAACCAATGGATTAACACACAGCGTAGAATAGAAAAAATAAAAATAAAAGATGCACAAACATTCATGGATACTGTTGCGTATACTGTATTTGGACCAGTAACCTATGACCAGTCATTCAAAAATGCTCTGGCAGATAATAAAGCCTATGCATTGAAGTGGGTTGCCCATGACTCGTCAAACATACTCAAAATGTGGTTGCTGCTAAACCGGGCACGTAACTTGAATGATTATGTTGAGGCAATTACCTATTTCAATGCACCCGGACAAAATATGATTTTTGCATCAAAGGCAGGTGATATCGCCATACAGCAACAGGCAACATTTCCTTTGAGATGGAAAGATCAGGGGCTTTTTGTAATGCCCGGATTTGATTCATCATATATGTGGAAAGGATATATACCCATGGAAGATAACCCAAGGAGTTTTAATCCTGTTGAGGGATATGTTAGCAGTGCTAACCAAAGACCTGCAGATTCAACGTACCCTTATTTCATACCCGGATCTTATGAAGTATACAGAGCCATCACCATTAATCGGAAATTAGCTTCCATGTATGGTATTACAGTGGATGACATGAAATCACTTCAGAATGACAATTACAATGTTTTCGCTGAAATGGCCAGACCAATTCTTTTGAATTATGTAAATAGAGCAGAACTTGACAATGATCAAAAAAGATTTGTAAGTCTGATAGAAAACTGGAACTTAAAAAATGATCCAGATGAAATGGCGGTAGTTTGTTTTGAAAATTGGTGGGATTCTCTTCAGACAACTGTTTTCAAGGATGAATTAGATAACGGACAAAATAGCCTTATGCTTCCAGAGAAATTTGTTTTACTTGAGGCATTGAGGCGGGATACAGCATTTAAATTCATTGACAATATAAAAACACCTGAACGGGAAGATTTGAATACGCAGGTAACGCAAGCACTTAAAAAGGCATCCATACAACTAAGAGGCTTGCAATCAGAAGATAAATTAAAGTGGTCAAAATTTAAAAATACTACCGTTTATCACCTGCTGAAAAACAATGCAACCTCATTTGCAAGGAGTGGATTAATGAATGGAGGTGGTAAGGGAATAGTTAATGCAACCCAACATGATCATGGTCCCAGTTGGCGAATGATTGTAGAAATGACTACGCCAACTCTTGCTTATGGTATCTATCCGGGTGGTCAAAGCGGTAATCCGGGTAGCAAGTTTTATGATAATTTCATAGATGACTGGACAAAAGGTCAGTATTACAAACTTTTCATTATGGACCCTGTTGATGTAAAGGCAGGTAAATTCAAATGGAAAATGTCAATTAACCCCGCATAAACCGATTAGTATGATCAAGCTTTCAGCTGCAACAATAATTTCAGGATTACTATACTTTGCCCTTGGATTATTTCTACCCTGGTGGAGCTCGTTTATTGCAGGATTACTGGTAGGTCTCCTTATGTATCAGAATTATCTTGCTTCATTTCTAACAGCTTTTATTGGTGTTTGTCTTGTTGTATGTGGCTATATTTTTGCAGTCAGCTCACTCAATGACCATATACTTGCCAAACGAATTGCTTTGTTGATTCTAAAGCAGGATTCTCCGGAATTATTGATTGCGGTAAGCGGACTGATTAGTGCAGTTACAGCTGGAACAGCTGCTATAACTGGCAGGTCATTCATGTTATTTTTTAAAAAGTAAATCATCAACTTCAGCCTGTTGAAATTAATAATAAACAGATTTTTTTTAATCCTGTTTTTCACATCATCAAATTCTGTTGTCTTTGCAACTGTTTTATATGGCAAAATAACTGATGAGTATAATATACCTATTCCATTTGCTACAATATCTGTACCTTCTTTGAAGAAAACCAGTATGTCTAATGAAAAAGGTCAGTATAGCATTGTACTGGATGCTGGAAGCTATGCAATATCATGTCAGCACATCGGATACAAGGAAATTACAATTGACAAACAAATTACAGGAGATAGTATAAGACTTGACTTCAAGCTTTTGCCTACAGTATTGCTTCTCAATGAGGTACGTATCAAAAAAAGTAAAGAAGACCCTGCATATGAAATCATTAGAAATGCCATTTCAAAAAGAAAATATCACTTAAGCCAGGTTGAATCTTTCAGTTGTCAGGCTTATATCAAGGGGCTCATTCGAACTGTTGATTTCCCTGAAAGTATTCTGGGACAAAGAATTGATTTTGAGGATGGAGACACATCGAAACAAAAAATAATATTTCTCTCTGAAACCCTTGCTGATATTGTATTCAAACAGCCAGATGAATATAGGATTACAGTTGTTTCAACAAGAGTAAGTGGCCAAACAAATGGACTAGGGTTAGCCACACCTTTTTTTATATCTTTTTATGATAATATTGTAAAACTTCCAAAAACATTTAATCCCCGTGGATTTGTTTCTCCGATTGCTGATGGAGCATTTAATTTTTATAAGTACAAATACCTTGGTGCTTTTGCTTCTAATGGCAAGTTGGTAAACAGGATTCAGGTTTTTCCAAAAAGAGAATGGGAACCATTGTTTTCTGGATTTATTGAAATTATTGAAAATACCTGGAATTTACATGCAGTTGAACTAACACTTACAAAAACAGCACAATTAGAGATTGCTGATCAAATCAAAATTGTGCAACAGTTTAAACCTGTAGCAGCAGATATCTGGTTAATCAATTCGCAAATTATTTTTCCTGAAGTAAGTATACTTGGATTTAAAGCCTCAGGCTACTTCAATACCTTGTTCGAGAATTACGATTTGAATTTCATCCCAACCAAAAAAACGTTTGGAAATACACTCATAAAATATGATTCATTATCAAATCAATACTCTGACCAATTCTGGTCAAAAAAACGACCAATCCCTTTGCTCGCTGAAGAGCAAGCCGATTTTATAAAAAAAGATTCATTAGAAAAAATAAAAAGAGATCCTGCATATCTTGACTCTTTGGATAAATTACAGAACAGACCTACATTTCTTGGACTTACTTTGAATGGTCAGACCTTACAGAAACGAAGTAAAAATCAATCTTTCACATATGATCCGTTACTAAAATCAATTGGTTTTAATACTATTGAAGGTCTGGCGCTTCAACTTTCCGGAATTTTTGAGAAACAGTTGAAAAATAAACATGAACTGGCTATTACCCCTGTTTTAAGGTATGGTGTAAGTAATAAACACATGACTGGATTTATTTCCGCAAATTTAAATACCGGTAAAAAATACGATGAAAGATTCAATATCGCCTTGGGAAGTAAAATATTTCAATTTAATAATGCCAATCCCATTCCACAGATCATGAACACATTTTCTACTTTGATAGGTGGAAATAACTATTTAAAATTATATGAAGCTGATTTTTTTCAACTGAGTCACGCAAGGAAAATCTCAAAATCGATTAATTTGGAGGTTAGTATAGCTTATCAGGATAGAAGTCCACTTGTCAATACTGCAAATGCCGGACAATGGGGTAAATTTAAACCTCTGAGTGAGATTCCACCTAATTATCCAGAAGAAGTCACAGATATACCTTTAACAAGACATCAGGCTCTAGATGCTGGATTTAAACTTAAAATTAGAACAGGAGCAAGATATATTGAGCTTCCTGATGGATCTGTTAATTCATTTTCAAAATCACCCCTTATTTCTTTCCAATTTAATAAAGGAATTAAAGGTTTATGGGGAAGTGACGTCAAATACGATAAATGGAAACTATCAGTAAAAGGTGATGTTAATTTACAACTCGCTGGTGAATTCAGGTATAATGTTGTAATGGCAGGATTTTTTAGTTCCACTAATTTACAAACTCCGGATTATCATCATTATGCTGGTAACCTTACAAGTAAGGCAACTGCTTACCTTGAAACATTTCAACTAGCGCCATTTTACGCGTTCTCAAATAATGCAAATATTTTTGGAGCCATACATACAGAATATAAACTCAATGGATTGCTCACCAATAAAATCCCTTTGATAAGAAACCTGAACTTCAGACTCATTACAGGAAGCAATATTTTATTGCTAAAAAACATGAGTTACCAGGAAGTTTTCCTCGGACTTGATAATGTTGCCAAGCTTTTCAGGATAGATTATGTGAAAGGTTTGGGAAAAGATGGCATGAAATACAATGGTTTTAGAATTGGAATCAGGGGATTTTCAACACTCTTTTCCGATTATTAGACAAATTTGCTTAATCGATTTTGTTTAACTTTGCAGGGTTGGATTTTGCCTGTCCTGCAAACAGGATTCCATGAAAGAGGGATTAAAATCATTTTTATGGCGACCTTACACAATAGAATTTCCAGAAAGGAGTTAAAATTACGTGCCTTACAGGAGCAGACACCCAGAAATACCCTTTCCTTTTATGCTTACTTTCCTATTGAAAACCCCAAAGTATTCAGGGATGAATGGTACCTGCAGCTCAATAAATGGAAGGTATATGGCAGAATATATGTAGCTGAGGAAGGTATTAACGCACAGATAAGTTGTCCGGTCGAAAACTTTGACCATCTAAAACAATTCATTTACGACCATCAGCATTTGAATGGACTAAGGCTAAACAAAGCAGTTGAGGAAATGGAGAACTCATTTTATGTTCTTGACATTAAAGTCAGGTCTAAAATTGTGGCAGATGGCATAGAAGATCCAAATTTTTCCATGGAACGTAAAGGGAGGTATGTAAATGCCATCGAATTTAATGAAATGGTTAAAGATCCCCAAACACTGGTTATTGACATGCGCAACCATTACGAATTTGAGGTTGGCAGGTTTAAAACCGCCATTGAAATACCCAGTGATACATTCAGGGAACAATTACCCATGGCTGATGCCATGTTCCAGGATAAAAAAGATACCAATATAATTATGTACTGCACCGGTGGCATCAGATGCGAGAAAGCAAGCGCCTGGATGCTGCATAAGGGATATAAAAATGTTTTTCACCTTGAGGGTGGGATTATAAATTATGTTAACCAGTCACGTGAAAAAGGATTAGAAAACCATTTCATCGGTAAAAATTTTGTGTTTGATGAAAGGCTGGGGGAGAGGATAACTGAGGATATCATTGCACACTGTCATATTTGTGGAACACCATGTGATCATCATGTCAATTGCGCAAATAGCAGTTGCCATCTGCTTTTTATACAATGCGACAAGTGTAAGATAGCATTGAATGGCTGTTGCAGCAATTCATGTAAGGATATTCTTACACTTGATGATGAAGAACAAAAAAAGCTCAGAAAAGGACAAGACAAGGGTAGGAATGTCTTCAATAAAGCTAAATCAAGAATGGAGTCATTACATCATAAACCTAAATCATGATACAATTATTCGATCAATGGATGTAATTATTTTACTTTTGAGTTCCTCCTGAGACATAGGCTCTGGTTTAAATGGAGCTCCAATGATTAGCTCATAAAGATCAGTGTATCTGCTTGAAATGGTATTTATCCATTCATCCGTCATTTCAGGAATCACCTGTCCGGATTTACCCATAAATCCGTTAGCCATTAGCCACTCCCTTACAAACTCCTTGCTAAGCTGCTTTTGTCTTTCACCTGTTTGTTGTCTCTCTGTAAATCCTTCTTTGATGAAATAACGAGAGGAATCAGGCGTATGAATCTCATCCATCAGCATGATAACTCCATCCAGCTTGCCAAACTCATATTTTGTGTCTGCCAAAATTAACCCTCTTTCAGCAGCAAGTTTTCTACCACGCTCAAAAAGTAGCAAGGTATATTTTTTTAGCGTTTCCCATTCTTCAGGAGTTGCAAGACCCTGAGCAAGAATCTCTGCTTCACTAATGTCTTCATCATGCCCTTCTGAGGCTTTTGTTGATGGTGTAATGATTGGTTCAGGAAAAAAATCGTTTTCAACAAGTCCATCAGGCATTGTAACCCCACATAAAACCCGAGAGTGCTGATATGTTCTCCAGGCATGACCTACCAGGTTGCCACGAACCACCATTTCAAGCTTAAATGGCTCACATTTATATCCCAGAGACACCTGAGGTGCGGGAACTTCGATAAGCCAGTTCGGACAAATATCCTTTGTGGCGTTAAGCATATATGCTGCAATTTGATTGAGAACCTGCCCCTTAAAGGGTATTGGCCTTGGCAAAATAACATCAAATGCAGAGATACGGTCACTGGCCACCATCACCAGCGTTTTATTATCTATAGTATAGACATCTCTTACCTTTCCTGAATAAAAAGATGTCTGTTTGGGTAACTGAAAGCTTTCCATAATGCTAAATTAGAGCCTGATAAGGAGACTGCCAATTTTTCCAAGTTTGAACATTATCCTTTCTTAATTGTTTCAAAATTTTTTTATGATGGGAACAATCCCTAATTTGTTAAAAATTTGACCAAAACTACTGCTTATGAAAAGAATGGCTCGCTACGTAGCGTTAATTCTATTGATGCTGCCGGCTATTGTTAATGCGCAAAATGTAATTGTATCAGGTAATGTGAAAAGTTCTGCCGGGGGAGAAGCCCTAGGCTCTGTTTCTGTTACAATGAAAGGAAATTCCATTGGTACATTTACCGACAACAAAGGTAATTTCAGGCTCAGCCTTCCTTCAAATACCAAATTTCCGATAACACTTTCATTTTCATCAATCGGATTTTCCCTTTCTGAAATCAGCGTGGGTTCTGCAGGTGAGATGAAGGCTGTTTCACTCAATCCTGCATCAACTTTAGGTGCAGAAGTTGTTGTTTCTGCTACAAAAACACCAACCAGAATTCTTGAATCGCCTGTTTCAATCGAGCGTGTAAGCGCTTCAGCAATAAGAAACTCACCTGCGGCCGACTATTACGATATGGCAACCAACTTAAAGGGTGTTGACATGGTAGCTTCCAGTTTAACATTCAAAACTGTAACTACAAGAGGGTTTGCAGGAAGTGGTAATACCCGTTTTACACAGATAGTTGATGGAATGGATAATCAGGCACCTGGTCTGAATTTCTCTGTAGGAAGTATTGCTTCAATCAATGAATTGGATGTTGAGGGCATGGAACTTTTACAAGGGGCCTCCTCTGCATTGTATGGTCCGGGCGGAATGAATGGTACTTTGTTAGTAAATAGCAAAGATCCATTTAAATATCAGGGATTATCTTTTCAGATGAAAAATGGTGTCATGCACACCGATGGAAAATACCGTGACCCATCACCCTATTACAACTGGGATGTCAGGTATGCCAAAAAAGTTTCAGACAGGTTCGCATATAAAGTTACTGCAGGAATCATCCAGGCAAAGGATTGGTTAGCAGGTGATAACAGAAATATTAATAGGGCCCCAGGAAGTAATTTCAACAATGTGATTCCCGGTACTAGAAATACCGATCCCAATTATGATGGAATGAATTACTATGGTGATGAAACTAATATTGATTTGAACCTTGTACTTAATGGTATAGCAGGTCAGGCTCCTTTTCTTGCTCCATATATCTCTACTTTAACAGGATCTCCTAATTTAGTTTCAAGAACAGGATATTCAGAAAAAGAAGTAACCAACCCCAATACCATAAATTTTAAATTAGGTGGTTCTTTAAACTATAAAATAACCAATTCCATTGATGCAATTCTTTCAGGAAACTGGGGAACTGGTAACACAGTTTATACTGGAAGTGAACGTTATTCTATTATTGACTTTAAACTTGGACAATACAAGCTGGAACTCAAACACAAAGACTGGATGATTCGCGCTTATACCACACAAGAAAATGCAGGTCAGACTTACAATACTACTATTGCAACCAGACTTTTCAATGAAGCCTGGAAGCCTTCACCCCAATGGTATACAGAATATGGTCAGGCATTCCTAGGCGGAAAACTCAGTGGTCTTTCCAATATGGATGCACACAATTTAGCCCGCTCACAGGCTGATGTTGGAAGGCCAGTTGCAGGAACAGCACGATTCCAGAGTTTATATGATGCAGTTCGATTAAGACCCATTTCAAAAGGAGGAGGACTTTTAATTGACAGGACTAATCTTTATTCAGTTGAAGGACAATACAATCTCAGTGAATTAACAGGAAAATTTGCAGAGGTGCTTGTAGGCGGAAATTTCCGCAGATTTGTATTAAACTCACAGGGTACTTTATTTGCTGACTCAGCCGGAAAAATTCCAATCAACGAATATGGTGCTTATGTTCAACTTGCAAAAGGCTTTGCCAATGATGTCATTAAATTCACAGTTTCCGGACGCTTTGACAAGAACGAAAATTTCAAAGGCCGTTTCACACCAAGAGCAACAATGCTTGTGAAAGTAGCCAAAGACAATAACATCAGGTTCTCATACCAAACTGCTTACCGTTTCCCTTCTGTACAACAGCAGTATATCAATCTTGCTGTAGGTGGTGCCATTCTTGCAGGTGGAGTTCCGGCAATGAAAGAATTTTTCAATGTTGCAAACAATCCAGTTTATTCTGTAGCTGCGCTTGGAGCAGGACAATTGAAAATTCAAGACTTACCTGAATTCAATCCAGAGTCAGTTACATCTTTTGAATTGGGATACAGGGGACTACTTTTCAATTCGAGGTTACTTGTGGATGCATATGGTTATCTTGGTAATTATGAGAATTTCATTACACGTGTTATTGTAGCTCAATCCACAAAAAGTACTCCAAGTCCGTTGGATGTAACCAATTCAGCAACAAGAAGGGTTATTTCGTTCCCAATTAACTCACCAACTCCAGTTAAAACATCGGGTTACGGCATCTCTTTGGAGTACAGATTTAAGAAAGGATTCTTCCTCAGCTCTAATTTATCCTCGGATATTCTGGGTGATGTTCCCGATGCATATATCACTTATTTTAATGCTCCAAAATACCGTGCGAATGCAACTTTTGGAAACAGCGGTCTGGGTAAAAACAAGCGTTTTGGTTTCAATTTTGTTTATCGCTTCCAGTCTGAGTTTGATTACCAAAGTGATTTGGCAAATGGTACAGTTCCATCTTATCAGGTATTGGATGGTCAAATAAGCTATAAACTGCCTAAAATCAGTTCTGTTGTAAGATTTGGCGCAAACAACATCCTTAACCAGTATTACATCACTGCACTGGCAAACCCGTCAATAGGCGGACTGTATTATGTTTCCTTTGGATATAATATTTTCTAGTACCCGAATTGACAAAAAAGTAAAATAAATTAAAATGAAAAAAACATTCGCTATATCAAGATCAATTCTGCCAATTTTTTTGGTTGCACTGATTGGTATCACTTCCTGTAATAAAGATACCCCCTTGGCTGAACCAATTGCTCAACCTGTTCAGGCGGGAAATACCATCGGTGAGATACTCAACACCAATACCAGTTTCTCGATCCTGAAAGCAGCTGTAACAAAAGCAGGGCTTATGACAGCCGTTTCAGACAAGAACAACGTATTCACTGTTTTTGCTCCAAGTGATGCTGCATTTACAGCTTCAGGAATTTCGCTGGCGGTAATTAACGCACTCCCTGCGGCAAGTGTTACAAGCATAGTACAGTATCACATTATACCTGGAAGGAAGTTAATGTCTAATGATATTGCCACTTCTTTTCCAAATGTGCAAATGCCTACTTCGTTCATTATTCCGGCACCAAATACAAGTCCGCTTGTACGTTTCAGCAATTTCCCTTCAAGAAGGGCTGGAAATGTTTGGGTAAACAATATTCCTGTTGTTACACCAGATGTTAATGCTGCAAATGGTGCAATACATGTTACAGCTGCCATGTTAAATCCACCTTCAAGGGTATTACTTGACACTATGGCACGTGATGCTGATTTACAGTATCTTGTTGCTGCTGTTCTTGCTGCTGATGCTGGAGTTCCATCTGGATCCAGGTTTCAGGACTTCCTGGCTAATCCATTAGCCAACTTTACAGTTATGGCGCCAACAAATCAAGCTTTCATGAATTTGTTTGCCTTTCTTGGTCTGCCTGAATCACCTGCAAGTTTTTCTTTATTGCCTGCTGCAACTGTAAGAGGTATATTAGCCTATCATCTTGTTTTGGCAAGAGCTTTCGCAGCAAATCTTCCAACAGCAGCAACACCAGTACCTTCTCTGCTTTCAGCGTCACTTCCAACAGCACCAGTGCTGACTTTTAGTGCATCTCAGGGTGTTAAGGGAGCAGCTAATCCAATTTATTCAAAGATTACTGCAGCTGACAGACATGCTATTAACGGAGTCTTCCATAAAATTGACATGGTATTACTTCCACAATAACCTTTGCTTTTGTGGTATAAAAAAAGACCGGCTTTTCAGTCGGTCTTTTTTTATTGTACTTTAAAAAATTTAAACTGCAAACCTGAAATGCATGATATCACCATCCTGCACCACATAATCCTTTCCCTGAACAGCCATCTTGCCAGCTTCTTTACAGGCATTTTCTGAACCCAGATTCACAAAATCATTATAAGCAATTACTTCAGCCCGGATAAATCCTTTTTCAAAATCAGTATGTATAACTCCCGCAGCCTGCGGTGCAAGCATGCCTTTGGTGATTGTCCATGCACGAACTTCCTGCACACCTGCTGTAAAATACGTTGCAAGATTTAAAATTTTATAAGTTGAACGGATCAATCTTACAACGCCACTTTCAGTTAAACCAAGGTCATTTAAAAACATCTGCCTGTCGTCATAGCTTTCCATAACTGCAATCTCACTTTCAATAGCTGCACTTACATACATGATTTCTGCATTTTCAAGTTTGATAGCCTCACGAACCTGATCAGTAAATTTATTACCGGTGACCACACTTTTTTCATCCACATTGCACACATAGATAACAGGTTTAACCGTTAAGAGAAACATATCATACAAGTGTTTTTGATTCTCTTCATCACTAATTTCAAATGCCCTGGCATTTTTACCCTGTTCCAAATGTAATTTAAGTGACTTTAGGATTTCAATACCTCTAAGGATATCCCTGTCTCCGGTCTTAGACATCTTCTCAACCTTAGCCAGCTTCTTCTCTACACTATCCAGGTCCTTCAGCTGTAACTCTGTATCAATTACTTCCTTATCTCTAACCGGATTAACATTGCCATCCACATGAATGACATTATCGTCTTCAAAGCACCTCAAAACATGGATGATGGCATCTGTATTACGGATATTTCCAAGAAACTGATTACCGAGGCCTTCCCCTTTACTGGCACCTTTAACCAGACCGGCGATATCTACAATTTCCACCGTAGTAGGCACTACTCGCTGAGGGTTTACAAGCTTTTCCAAAGTAAAAAGACGTTCATCCGGAACTGTGATTACACCAACATTCGGTTCAATTGTACAAAATGGAAAATTCGCTGCCTGTGCTTTTGCATTGCTTAATGCATTAAATAAAGTTGATTTTCCTACATTTGGTAATCCTACTATGCCTGCTTGTAAAGCCATGAGTTATTTTTTTGCGCTGCAAAGATACTGCTAATGGCCTGATAAGGTACAAGAAAGGGGAATTTTGATTTCTCATGAATAATTAAACAATGGCACTCAACTATATCTGGTTTTTCTTCTTTGTAATTGCCTTTTCTATTGCATTTCTCAAATGGATAATTACGGGAGATGTACTTATTTTCAAAACCATGACAGATGGAATTTTTAAATCTGCCGGAGACAGTGTTGACCTGTCTTTTAAACTCATTGGCATTATGACCCTTTTTCTGGGTTTTATGAAAATAGGGGAGCGTGCAGGTGCCATTAGTCTCATGTCAAGGTTGGTAGCACCTTTTTTTAGCAGACTTTTCCCTGAGGTTCCTGCGAAACATCCGGCATATGGACATATGATGATGAATTTTTCTGCTAATTTACTGGGACTGGATAATGCGGCAACTCCATTCGGACTCAAAGCCATGGAAAGTTTGCAGGAACTCAATCCGGATAAGGAGAAGGCAAGTAATGCTCAAATTATGTTTCTGGTTCTCCATGCTTCCGGACTAACCCTGATACCAATCAGCATTATCGCCATGCGGGCTTCTGTTAATCCACCTGCAGCCAATCCAACAGATATCTTCATACCTTGTATGATTGCAACTGCAGCAGCCACTATTGCTGCACTTATCATTGTTTCTATCAAACAAAAAATCAACCTGCTACAGCCTGTAGTCTTAGGCTGGATACTTGGAATTTCAGGCATTATTGGACTCCTGATTGCATATCTTAAAATATTTCTGAATCAGCTTCAGATAGAGCAATTTTCCACTTTGTTAAGCAATGGGCTTATCCTGCTCATTTTCATTGGTTTTCTCACAGGAGGCATTTATAAAAAAGTAAATGTTTTCGAAACTTTTATTGAAGGCGCAAAAGGTGGATTTGAGATTGCAATCAAAATTATACCATACCTTGTTGCTATGCTTGTTGCCATTAGCGTTTTGAGATCTTCGGGAGCTTTTACGTTCCTTACAGATCAGATTCAGACAATTTTTGCATCACTCGGTATGGATACACAGTTCGTCAATGCCTTGCCAACAGCACTCATGAAGCCCCTCAGTGGCAGCGGTGCCAGGGCCATGATGATTGATACCATGAATACCTATGGAGCAGACTCCTTTGCAGGCAGGTTATCTGCCATATTTCAGGGAAGCAGTGATACAACATTCTATGTGATTGCAGTCTATTTTGGTTCTGTGGGAATTAAAAATACCCGATATGCAATTCCCAGTATGTTGCTTGCAGACCTGGCTGGAATCCTCACTGCTATATTTACAGCTTACCTCTTTTTCGGATCCTGATGATACAAGTACTACTACATAATATTCAATTGCATGGATACCATGGTGTTCATCCGCTGGAAAAAGTCACCGGAACAAACTTCACAATCAACATGGTTATAGATGTCAATATTGCAGAAGACAATGTATTGCTTCAGGATACCATCGATTATGCAATTGTTTTTGAAATGCTGAAATTCGAATTTTCTCAATCAGAAGATTTGCTTGAAAACCTGTCGAACAGAATCATTCAAAAAATATTTACGACCTTTATGCAGGCAGAACGAATAGAACTGACAATTCTAAAAAATGATGCCCCAATAGAAGGATTTTGTGGTCAGGTTGGTACCAAATGTATCAAATACCGACAATAAAATCATACTTAAAAATTACTTTAGATAGCTTATATATATTCATTAAAATCAACCTGTTATGCGTTTTAATTGCAAGCTTTTAGCATTTGCTTTTTTATTCCTGATCCAGACATCATTTGCACAGGATCAGCAAGGCAGCAAGTATGACCCCAATGTTCTGTTTAATCCAATATTCTATTCATCATACGGAAACAATTTGCGTACTGGTAATGGAGAACCCGGAAACGGTTACTGGCAAAACAGGGCAGATTACCAAATAAAGGCAGAGTTAAATGATAGCCTGAACAGTGTTTCAGGTTCTGTTACCATGACTTACACCAATAATAGTCCACATAACCTGGCTTTTCTTTGGTTTCAGCTCGAACAAAATCTTTTCAATCCAGAATCACGTGGCTTTGCTAAACTCCCTCCTGCAGGAAGAAGCCGCTACGGAAATGCTGCAAATCCATTTGAGGGCGGTTACACCATTTCATCCGTTAAAGTTATCACTACAACTTCAGGGAAAACAGCTGAAACTGTTTTGATTCCTGAAATTACCGATACCAGAATGCGTGTTGAATTACCCAAAGCACTTAAGCCTGCAGGTGATAAAGTAACCATAAAGGTTGATTTCAGTTATACAGTTCCAGAATACGGCGCTGATCGCACCGGCATATTAAAAAATGCAGATGGCAATATTTATGCCATTGCACAGTGGTATCCCAAAATTTGCGTTTTTGATGATATCCAGGGTTGGAACACTCTTCCTTATTTAGGCGCAAGTGAATTCTACCTTGAATATGGAAACTTTGATGTTGCCATTACGGCACCCTCAAATCATGTTGTTGTTGCATCAGGAGATTTACTGAACCCCGAAGAAGTGATGACGGCCCAGCAACTCAAGAATTACAAACTGGCTCATAATTCAGACGCAACGGTTACAATCAGGGGAAGAAATGAAGTAAAAGACCCCGCCTCAAGGCCTGCAGCTAAAAAACTTACCTGGAAATACAATATTACCAATGCCCGTGATTTTGCCTGGGCATCATCGGCTTCATTCATTTGGGATGCAGCAAAAATCAACCTGCCTAGTGGGAAAAAAGCCCTCGCACAATCTGTTTATCCTATAAGTTCTGACGGTGTTAACGCATGGGGAAGAAGCACGGAATACACAAAGGCAAGTATTGAGAACTACTCCAAACGTTGGTTTGAGTATCCTTATCCTATAGCAACCAATGTGGCAAGTAATGTTGGTGGAATGGAATATCCGGGCATAGTTTTCTGTGGTTCTACTGCCAAAACAGGTTCCCTCTGGGGAGTTACAGACCATGAATTCGGTCACACCTGGTTTCCTATGATTGTGGGTAGCAATGAAAGAAAATATGGTTGGATGGATGAAGGGTTCAACACTTTCATCAATGATATCGCATCGAAGGATTTCAACAATGGAGAGTATGCTCAGCCTGCCGGAGATGCCCACTCGATGGCTAAGTTTATGTATGGCGACAGGTCAGAAGCTGTTATGAAAACGCCTGATGGCATGAAGGAATCAAATATTGGCTTGTCATTATATTTCAAACCGGGATTTGCACTGACTTTACTGCGTGAACAAATTGTAGGTGAAAAAAGATTTGATTCTGCATTTAAAAAATATATCCGTGATTGGGCTTACAAACATCCGTCACCGTGGGATTTTTTCCGAAGTATTGAAAGCAGTGTAGGAGAGGACCTGGGTTGGTTTTGGAAAAGCATGATACTTGAAAATATGCGTCTCGATCAGGCAGTAACCAAAGTTGAATACGTTGGAAACAATGCTAAAAACGGAGCAATCGTTACCATCGAAAACATGGAAAGAGGTGCAATGCCAGTTATCATAGCATATGAAACCATTTCAGGAATTAAAGGAGTAAAGAAGCTTCCTGTTGAAGTCTGGCAAAATACCGGTGCTGTCAAAACAAGGATTCCAGTTCAGGAAGAACTCAAGATGATAACCATCGATCCACAAAAGGTTTTCCCTGACTTTAAACCTGAAAATAATACCTGGACATCAGGAAATTAGAAAAATGTGGATATTTTGATGATATCCGTGTTATTTTAATAAAAAAATTATAATTTTGCATTCCCTAAGTCAATCCTTAGGGACTATTCCCAAATGGTAAAAAAGTTCTTCGTCTGTTCGAAGGCACCAGCAGGGGTAACGAATAAATAAGTTTTATGCCAAAAGTAAAGACCCACTCAAGGGCCAAAAAAACTTTCAAGGTCACCGGATCAGGAAAAATCACTTTCAGAAAACCAACTCGTGGTCACCTGCTTACTAAAAAGTCTTCTAAGCGTAAGCGTGCATTGAGAATTACAGGACAGGTTAATCCTGCTAACCTTGATTTCGTCAAAAGGTTGTTGCGCCTGAAATAATCTCTTTTCTTCATTCATTTAAACTAATTAAGATATGCCACGTTCAAAAAATGCAGTAGCCTCCAGGGCTCGCAGAAAAAGAATACTTAAACAAGCAAAAGGTTTTTACGGCAAACGTAAAAATGTATATACAGTAGCCAAAAACGTACTCGAAAAAGGTCTCACATACAGCTACGTTGGTCGTAAGTTGAAGAAAAGAGACTACAGAAGCCTTTGGATTGTAAGGATTAATGCAGCTGTAAGGGAAGAAGGTATGAAATATTCTGAATTTATCAACAAACTTAAAGTGAAAGGTATTGACCTGGATCGTAAAATGTTGGCAGATATGGCTATGAACACTCCAGACGCTTTCAAGCAACTTGTTCAGTCAGTTAAGTAATATTTTAAAATAATAATACAACCGGATGTCAAATAAACATCCGGTTTTTTTGTTTCAAGACAGGCAAAAAAATTACTTTTGCCTATCCAATACTTACTAAAAAATTAGTTCCCCGGTTACAATGAGCAATACTTACACAGATCTGGTAAAGCAAACATTTTACTTTCCACAGGAAGGCTTTGAAATGAAGGACGGCAATCTGCATTTCAATGGGTTAGACCTGAGAGCCATTATTGATAAATATGGAACTCCGCTCAAACTTACCTACCTGCCAAAAATTGGTTCACAGATCAATAAAGCCAAAGCGTTATTTCAACAGGCTTTTAAGAAACACAAGTATGAGGGTCAATACCACTATTGCTATTGTACAAAAAGTTCTCATTTCTCTTTTGTAGTTGAAGAAGCCCTACAGCATAACATCCATTTAGAGACCTCATACGCATATGATATTGAAATTATCAATAACCTTTATAAAAGGAGAAAGATTACAAAGGATACTTACATCATCTGTAATGGATTCAAACAAAAACCGTATACAACCAGAATCTCAAGATTGATCAATACCGGTTTCAAAAATGTTATTCCAATCTTGGATAACAAAGAGGAATTGGACAGGTACAAGCGTGGAGTAAGGGTTCCATTTAAGGTCGGAATAAGGGTAGCCGCTGAAGAAGAGCCAAATTTCCCTTTTTACACTTCACGTCTGGGTATACGCGCCAAAGATATCCTTGAGTTTTATGTGGATCAGATAGAAGGTTATGAAGAAAAATTTCAACTGAAGATGTTGCATATTTTCCTGAATAAAGGAATAAAAGACGACATCTACTACTGGAGTGAACTTAACAAGGTCATCAACCTTTATTGCCAGCTAAAAAAGATTTGTCCGGAACTGGACTCCATTAATATTGGTGGAGGATTTCCCATCAAACATTCTCTCGGCTTTGAGTACGACTATGCTTTCATGATCAATGAGATAGTTGGAACCATCAAAAAAGCCTGTAAAAAAGCTAAGGTTCCCATGCCGGATATCTTCACCGAATTCGGAAGTTTCACAGTAGGTGAAAGTATGGCACATATATACTCAGTCATTGCCGAAAAAATTCAAAATGACAGGGAAATATGGTATATGATTGACTCTTCTTTTATCACTACCTTACCAGACACCTGGGGAATTGGAGAGAAATTTCTTATGCTACCCATCAATAAGTGGCAAAATGAATACCAGCGTGTTGTATTAGGTGGAATTACATGCGACAGCCACGACTATTACGATTCTGAAGAACATGTGAATGAAGTATTCCTTCCAAAACTTACTGGAAATGCTCCTGATGAGCCGCTCTATCTGGGCTTCTTCCATACAGGTGCATACCAGGATCAGATCAGCGGATATGGAGGTATCAAGCATTGTATGATCCCTTCTCCAAAACATGTGATTATCGGATATGATAAACATGGAAAACAGCACGACTGGGTTTATGCCAAGGAGCAATCAGCACAAAGTATGCTTAAAATTTTGGGGTATATCTAAAACTTAAAGTCCATCAGTTGACTTTAAGCCTGTATTTCTTATTAACCTTTGGATTATTGAAATACTTTTCAGCCTGTTCCTGTGAGTACCTGGGATCAAATTCAACCATGGGGAGGTCTACAAGCTGGAGTTGTGACTGTTTGAGCTCATCCCTTAGTTTTCTTGTTTTTGCAAGAATATCTGGATCTTTATCACCTATCATCATATTCTCCGTAAGGATGTAATCCAGTCGTTTGATGGTAGCCCTAACCTGAGAAGCAGTATTTTGTTCCTGAACCTTATTGGGTGCTACGGCCTCTTTTACTGGCACTAATGTTAAACCTACACTCGGCAAAACCTTTCCAACATTTTTGGCTCCAACTGACTCACCTGCAGTTGAGAGGATGGTACCAAGCATCGCAGTTGAAGAACCAGTTATATCAAACCCTGTTCGGGTAGACTTATTATTCTTTATGTTGGTACTGATGACATAAAAAGTAAGCTTCAGGTTGGTTATATATTTCTTCATTTCTGCAGCTATCTGCTGATTTTCCAGGTTTTTCTG